>CAOJZE010000010.1 GCA_948466095.1 uncultured Clostridium sp. | reverse complement strand
AGGAAATACCATTTGGAGGAGCGTACCCCCTCAAAAAAACCAAAACTTAAATTAATTTAACCATTGCAAAAAAAAATAAAGTGTAGTAAAATATAGACAAAATAAAGAAGAAAAGGTAAAATAGAATGAAACAAGATTTAACCCAATTATCGGAACAAGTTGAACAAGAAATAAAACCTATTTTAGAAAAAATAGACAAAGTTTGTGAAAATAATAGTAAAAAAGTTTTAGAAGCTTTTCAGGAATGTAAATTACAAGAAGCACACTTAAATTCTTCTACAGGTTATGGGATTGATGAACCTGGTAGAAATAAAATAGAGGAAATATACAGTCATATATTTAAAGCAGAGGATAGTTTAGTAAGAAGTCAATTAATATCAGGAACACATGCGTTAGCCATCACACTATTTGCTTTATTAAGACCAGGTGATACGATGCTTAGCATAACAGGAGAACCTTATGATACGCTTCAAACAGTTATTGGAATTGGAAAAGAAGCAAGCAAAAGCTCGCTTAAAACATTTCAAATTAATTATGAACAAATTGATTTAGTAGAAAATGAATTTGATATAGCAAAAATTCAAGGCAGATTAAAAAGAAAAGATATTAAACTGATTGAGATTCAAAGGTCAAGAGGTTATTCAACTCGAAAGAGTTTAACCATTGAAAAAATAGAAAAGGCAATACAAGCCATTAGAGAAATTGACAAGGATGTCATTATCATGGTTGATAATTGTTATGGAGAATTTGTACAAGAGCGAGAACCAATTGAAATTGGAGCAGATATTGCTGTTGGCTCACTGATGAAAAACTTAGGAGCAGGAATTGCCAATTCAGGTGCTTATATGGTAGGAAAGAAGCATTTAATAGAATTATGTGCAGAAAGATTGACATCACCTGGAATAGGAAAAGAAATAGGACCATCTTTGAATCAGAATACGCTATTTATTAAAGGGCTATTTTTTGCTCCTAGTGTAGTAGCAAGTAGTTTGAAAACAGCGGTTTTTGCAAGTCGAATATTAGAAAAATTAGGTTATCAAGTAGACCCCCATTATGATGAAAAAAGAGCTGATATTGTCCAAACGGTTTACTTACAAACAGAAGATAAATTAGTGAAATTTTGTCAAGGAATACAAATGGGCTCGCCAATTGATTCTGATGTTATTCCTTATCCAGGAGATATGGGAGGATATGATGATAAAGTTATTATGGCGGCGGGAACTTTTACACAAGGTTCAACGATAGAACTTAGTTGTGATGGACCAATTAGAAAACCATATATCGCTTATATGCAAGGAGGACTTACATACGAATATGGAAAATTGGGTATATTAAAAGCAATTGAACATATGAGAAAGTAGAAAGAAGGGAGAAAGAAAATGTTAGTAGTTAGTATTTTATCATTTTTGATCATATTAGTAATGGCAATATTAATTTTTGGAGGAAGAAAACAAAGAAAAGAGAATAGAAGGATTGAAAAGGAAAAGAGAAAAGCTATGAAAATGGCTAAAAAGAAACAAGAACTAGAGGAATATGAGAAGTTTTTAAACTCTGTTAGTGAGGAGGACAATAAAAAATTTGAAATAACGGAAAAGGATTTTGAAGAAGAGGAAGAGCAAGAAGAAGTTTTAGATACAGGATATAATGAAAGTAAAAATGATTACGAAATGTATCCTGTGCAAGAGATGGATAATAGAGAATATGATGCACTATACAACCTAGAAGATGAGGAAAAATATGAAATGTATGATACAAAAGAGGACGAAGACGATTATGAAGAATTTGATTTAAGTGAGGAAGAAGACGAAGAAGAAGAGTTCAATTTAGATGAGGAAGAAGACGACGAAGGAGAATTCGATTTAGGTGAGGAAGAAGAAGAATTCAATTTAGAAGAGGAAGATGATTACGAAGCATTTGATTTTGATGATGAAGATGAGGAAGACGATTACGAAGAAGATGACGAAGATGAGGCAGAAGAGTTTGATTCAGATATCCAATTTTTATTTGATGATGATATAGAAGATGACGATTATTATGAATATTGAGAATAATATGATTAAGATTATTATATTTTAGATTTACTAGTTGAACAAGAAGAACAAGAAGAACAAGAAGAAAAACCTAAAAAGAGAACAACAACTAAAAAAACAGCAACCAAGAAAACCACAAAAACGCCAACCAAAAAAACTACAACAAGAACGACTAAAAAGACAACAGGCACAAAAACGCCAACCAAGAAAACGACAAAAACACCAACTAAAAAAACAACAGGAACAAAGACGCCAACTAAAAAGACAACAACCAAAAAAGGAGAAACCAAAAAGACGACAGGAGCTAAGACAACAACCAAAAGAGGAACTACTAAAAAATCAACAGAAACGAAAACAACAACGAAAAAAGGAACTACTAGAAAGTCAACCAATAAAAAGAAAAAAGAGGAATAGAGAAGGATAGAAAATGAAAGTAATTGTAATTGGTGGAGGTCCAAGTCGGAATGATGGCAGCCATTACGGCTAAGCAAAACGGAAATCAAGTGATTTTATTAGAGAAGATGAAATCCTTGGGTAGAAAATTACTAATAACAGGAAAAGGAAGATGTAATATTACATCTTCTTTAGATATAAGCGAATTTATCAAAAATACACCAGGTAATGGAAAATTTTTATATAGTTGTTACCAAAATTATACGAATCAAGATGTAATTCGATTTTTAAGAGAACAAGGATTAGAGATAAAAGAAGAAAGAGGAAACAGAGTATTTCCTATAACAGATAAATCAGAAGATGTTTTAAAATGTTTTACTAAGAAACTAAAAGACTTACAGGTAGAAATAAAATATGATACACAAGTAACAGCAATATTAGTAGAAAGAAACAAGGAGACGACTAAGGTTGTTGCAGTCGAAACAAATCATGGTAAGATAGAAGCCGAAAAGGTTATCTTAGCAACAGGAGGAAAAAGTTATCCATTAACAGGTTCCACTGGAGATGGTTATAAATTAGCAAGAGAGCTAGGACATACCATTACTACAATTAGGCCTTCTTTGGTGCCTTTGGAAAGCTATGATAAAAATACTTGTCAACAATTACAAGGTTTAAGTCTAAAAAATGTAGGAATAAAATTGCAGGATAAAGAAACACAAAAAGATATTTATAAAGACTTTGGGGAAATGCTATTTACTCATTTTGGTGTTTCAGGACCAACTATTTTAAGTTCATCTGCTCATTTAGTTAGGTATAAACAAATACAAGAAAAATTAGCAAATCAAAAGATTGATTTAAAGATTGATTTAAAACCTGCTTTAACAGAAGAAAAATTAGGGGAGAGACTATTGAGAGATTTTCAAGAAATAAAAAACAAGCAATTTAAAAATGGATTAGATAAATTATTACCGCAAAAGTTAATACCTGTAATGATTGAAAAAAGTGGTATTGCCCCTCATAAACCAATCCATGAAATAACAAAAGAAGAGAGAAGAAAGATTGTAAAATTGCTAAAAAATTTTGCCATAAGAATAAAGGGTTTTAGACCAATAGAAGAAGCTATTATTACGAGTGGGGGCATTTGTATCAAAGAGATAAATCCAAAAACCATGCAGTCTAAAAAGATAAAGGGATTGTATTTTGCTGGGGAGCTTATCGATGTAGATAGTTATACAGGTGGATTTAATTTGCAAATTGCTTATTCGACTGGTTATATAGCGGGATTGTTACAGGAATAACATAAGAGAACTAAAAGGAGGAGCGTTTTAGAGAGAATGGATTTTTTGACGATTAGTGAAGCAGTTCAAGCAGAAATTGTTGAGAAGAAATCAAAGTTTATAGCGAATTTATATCCAGTAGAAAATATAGAAGAAGCAGAGAGATTGATATTAGAGGCTAAGAGAAAGTATCATGATGCCAGACATAATTGTATGGCTTATAGAATTGTCAAGGATAACCAGATAATTGAGAAATCTAGTGATGATGGAGAGCCATCAGGAACTGCTGGGTCTCCAATGTTAAATATTCTTCAAAAGCATCATTTGTGTAACATAGTAATTATTGTTACTCGCTATTTTGGAGGCGTTTTATTGGGAACAGGAGGACTCATTCGAGCTTATTCAGATAGTTTGTTAAAGGCTGTTGAAGAAAGTCATTTTATACAGAAATGTCAAGGAATAGAAATGCTAGTGACAGTGGATTATAGCGAATTTGATAGTTTTAAATATTATTGTAAAAATAATGATATTTTAATTGTAAATGTAGAATATAAAGAATTAATTAACTGTAAAATAGAGTTAGAACCTGATAAAAAAGAAAAATTAATGAAGGATTTTGAAGCAAAATCTTTGATTTTAAAAAATGTAAAAGAAATTACTAAAAAATATATCACGAAAAGTATATGAAAAAAGTATTTTTATAAAGATTCTGGAAGAAATTCCCAGAATCTATTGATTTTCCTCGAATAAATGATTATAATAACAATTGTAAAAAAATTACAATTTAGGAGGAAAAAAATGAAAGAGAAACTTAGTATTTTAATTGCTGATGATAATCAGGAATTTAGTCACACATTATCTTCTTATATTAATAGTCAAGAAGATATGGAAGTAATCGCTGTTGCAAAGGATGGAAATGAAGCAGTTGACATGATGTCAAATACCATGCCAGATGTTGTACTATTAGATGTAATTATGCCACATTTAGATGGATTAGGAGTATTAGAAAAAATAAATATGATAAAAATAGATAAAAAACCAATTTGCATTATGTTATCCGCAGTTGGACAAGATAAAATAACTCAAAAAGCTATAGTAGCAGGCGCAGATTACTACATAGTAAAACCATTTGACATTGAAATATTGATTAAAAGAATTAGAGAAATTAGATTCTTTAAACCAAATCAAACCGCAAATAATTTTATAACGAGAGAACCAAAACAAAAGTATATTGAGTTATCAGAAAAAGATGAAAAAAAGGAAGAAAATTTAGAAGCCTTAGTGACAAATATTATTCATGAAGTGGGTGTGCCAGCTCATATTAAGGGTTATCAATATTTAAGAGAAGCTATTATGATGGTTGTTAATGATATTGATGTGATTAATCAAATTACGAAAAGCTTATATCCTAAAATTGCATTTAAGTATAGTACCACACCAAGTAGAGTAGAACGTGCGATTCGTCATGCTATTGAAGTGGCTTGGGGTAGGGGACAACAAGAAGCAGTGGAAAATATCTTTGGCTATACCATTTCAGCAGCCAAAGGCAAGCCAACGAATTCAGAGTTTATTGCCATGATTGCAGATAAGTTGAGACTTGAATTAAAGAGTGCATAGAATTCGCGAAAGTGTTGCAAAAAGCAGAATACAGAAAATGCCTAATAGCAATAAATGAAAGTTGGTTGCTATATTTGCAGTAGATTAAGTGAAAAATCTTCTATCAATGCAATAGATACAAAAAGTCTAATGCAATAAACTTGAAAAATTTATTGCCTAACCTTCCAAATATTCGTTTGAAAAATAAAACGAATAAGGGAGGTTTTTTATTATGGAAAAAATTGATTTAGAGGTAGACGATTTTATGAACTATTGTGATTACAAAAATTTGTCACAAAAGACACTAGCAAGTTATGAACAGACACTAAGACTTTTTATTAAGTATTTACAAGATGAGTGTAGCATAACCAAAACAGAGCAAGTAAAGGAACAAACTGTTTTAGATTATGTGAAAAGTATTAAGGAAAGGGGAAAATATACAGTAGTTGCCAATAATAACACGAAAAGGCTTAATAACCCACAAAATAGGCGAGATTTTGGAAGGAAAGTAAGTATAGCAACGATAAACAATTATATTAGAAATTTAAGGGTATATTTTAATTATATGTATGATAATCGATTAATTAAAGTAAATCCAATGCGAAAAATAAAACCAACAAGAGTGCCACGAAAAGCAAAAGAATATATCAACGACAAAGATTTCAATAACTTACTAAAAAGTTTCGATTTATCAAAGTTTCATGAGTATAGAGATTATATTGTAACTCAATTGATTTTTGATACTGGAATGAGAGTAGGGGAATGTTTAAAGATAAAAGATGTAACAGATATTAATTTCAATGAAAGAACTATTTTTTTACCAGCAGACAATACCAAAGGAAAAAAAGATAGATATGTATTTTTTTCTAATCAAATGGCAACAGAACTAAGAAGGTGGTTACAGTATAGAGATAGATACAAGAATAGTGAATTTTTATTTTGTACAATCAATGGTACCAATATATTAGAACGTAGCTTTGAAAGTAATTTTACAGTATATGGGGAGAGAATAGGAAATAGAGAAATCCACCCTCATATGTTACGCAATAATTTTGCCAAACGATTTTTAATGAATGGGGGAGACATATACACGTTATCCAAAATTTTAGGACATTCAAGTGTAAAAGTAACAGAAGAATGTTATCTTGATTTAGATACAGAAGATTTAAGAAAACAATATCAAAAACATTCTCCTCTTATGAATTTGAAAAGAGCATAGAAAAATAGATAAAAGATAAGTGGAGAAGCGGATAACAAGTAATATGTTAAAATAAAAATATTAAAAATCAAGAAAGGTGGAAAATCAATGAAAAAGGTTTTTGAAAATGAATTAGAAGGATATGTACAAAAGTTTAATAAAAAAGATGTCATACTTAATTTAGAAGGAATTGTAAAAGAAAAAATAAAAATGGAAAATGTCGAATGTAACTATAATATACGAAATGGGATTTTTAAAATAAAGGACAAAACTGCTAATATAAATATTGATATAAGTTCGGTGTATCGAATAGAAATAAGCGAAAATAATTCTATGCTTGTAATTTATTTAGACAACGGAATTGATATAAGAATTGAGAAATAGGGAAAGAAAAAAACGAGTGCGAGAGCTAGGAAATTTCAAGTAATTTGACTATGTTTTATTTTCTTCCGTTTTCTCGTAAAGGAACAAGTAAAAAGCGTGCGAAAAATTGGATATTCAATTTTTCAAATATTTGATTTTTCGTGCTAACTATTATCGGTAATAGGTAAGAAACCAAAAGACTAGGAAAGTTTATAAAGGCTTTTTTCTAGTCTTTTGCTTATGCTACTGGAATACTATAAAGGTAACTATTTTTTAGGGTAAGTGTTACAAATGTTACTAGCACCAGTTATATAATTCATATCTACATCATAGAATTTAGCCAATATAATTAGACTTTCAATGGGTATTCTAGTATAACCCAATTCATAATCACTATACGTTTTTTGACATATATTTAGTAAATCAGCAACATACTGTTGGGTATAGAATTTTTGAACCCTTAGACTTTTAATAATATCACTACAATTCATAAAACAACGTTCCTTTGCTATAAAATAAAGATAGGCATTTAACCTATCTATGTTTACAATATTAGTATAGAGCCAATTAATTATTTTCAATAGGTTCCAAGACTAAAGTGCCAAGTTTGTTTTTCATTTCTGCTTTTTTTTTGAGCCTCTTCTCTTGGTTACGTCATTTTTGTTAACAATGACCTTTGAACATTCGTCAATTATTTTTTGCAAGTAATCTTCACTCGTTAAATTTTTAGAACTTTCAGTAAGTTCGGCAGCATCATTGATTTTTCTTATGTTTTCAAAAAATTCAGGTGGGCAAACTGCTTGTTTAGTTGCAGTGTCAAGAACAATTTTCATAGTATCAATCCTTTCTTTTTACAAATTATGACATAATAGTAACAGAAAAGACAGAAAACCGCAGTATTATAGAATAATAAACTCTAAACAAGAGTTAATAACTCTAAAACTAAGAGGGAAATACACTATTACAGAATAATAAACTCTAAAATAGAACAAATAATTCTAATATGAAAGAGCAAAGCGGTAAAACCTTACTCTAATAAAGCTTTGCTAATAGAGAAAATAACTCTATTAGCAGAGTAACACACTCTAAGATAGAGCAATACACTCTAAACCTAGAACTTAAATATTTGAATTTCAGTTGGTAGTCTTTTATAATGAAAAGGGGAAATATAAATGGTTTGCAAGTGCAACAATAAAAAACAAATATTTGAAATCTAGTACAATTTGAAATATAATTAGGATAGAAAAATAAATAAGGAAAATCGCTAAAAGTGAAATATTTGAGAATTTTTTTATATAGTATCTATATAGTATTGATACATTAGTTATGAGCAAGTTAAGAGCTTGTAACATTTTATAGGAGAAGAAAAGAACAATGGATTTAGAAAAAGAAAAAGTAATAGAGAGAATAAAAGAATGTAAAAAATATGGTTTGAATTATGCCCAATTAGCAAGAGAAATTGGATTGACACCAACTACCATGTATTTATTTGTTAATGGAACGTATAACTTATCAAAGCCCAAACAATTACAAGCCTTGTGTTATATAGAAAATTATATGGAACAAGTAAAAGAACAATTAAGAAAAATAGAACACAAGGGGTTATGCGTAAAATGAAATCATTAGATAAACAAATCCAAGAAATTATACAAGATAGTGTTTCTAAAACAATGAATATAAAAGTACCATTACAAAGCAATATGGAAGAAAGAAATTTATTATTAGAAATATTAAGAAATCAAGAAAGGCTAAATAAAAAAATGGAAAGTATATATATGAAAATAGCAATCATGAACAATCAAATTGATAAGATACCTACTAAAGATGATTTTTATTTTTGGAAGAAATAGGGGCATAGTTTTGGGAAAAGAAGCGGAAATTTTATATAAAATAACTATGTTCTGGAAAACGCAGTTAGTGAACACAAAAAATAGAATTATTAAAAGCAAAGGATACATGACTAGAAAAAGGAAAATAAATTCTATTTAAAATAATGATAATTTAAAGTAATAATAATTTAAAATAGTAATATATTTAGGCATAAAAATAAAGAAAAGTAAGAAAAAATAAAGAAAACAAGGTCAAACAATAGCAGAAGAAGGCACGAGGGTAGTAAAATTTTATCCTTTTCGTGCCAACTGTTATTAGACCAATACGTTACTTACAAGAGGTGCATACTTACCATATATTATATATGGCGACAGAGTAGGGGGGTATGCTGTATTAGATTACAAACACTTTTGTATTAGTTGTCGTCTTGTGCATTTGTACAAGTTGTCCTATACGAGCGATAAGAAAGCACGTTGAAACGTAAGCAGTGGGCGGGGAATGTAAAAAACTAGGGGTAATTATATAAAAATAGATTATGAAAAAACGATGTAATATAATAATATATAATAAGCCCCTACTCACTGAACTATGCCTAAAAATAAGTTACTAAAATAATAATTATGGAGGAATTTATGAACAGAAAACATTATTGTAAATATTGTAGCAGAGAGTTAGAAAATGAAGAATATATCTATAATGGATATTGTGAGGAATGTTTTGACGAAAACGAAGACGATAGAATGATACAAAATTATGAACTGATACAAGATTATGATTATATGAACTATTAAGAAAGTACAAAAAGTAGGGTTATATTCCCTACTTTTGCTAATCTTCTAAGTTATTCAAACCATATTCAATAATTTGATTTACGACACTATTAAAACTAAGGTCGTTTTTTTCAGCTAACTCGTTTATTCTGTCAAATGTTCCTCCATTTATGCGAATGGTTCTCGTTACAGTATCATTGCTTTTAGAAGACTTTTCAATTCTTAATTTTCCCATAAAATCACCTATTACATATTGTACATAAAAAATAATTAAAAATAAGTACACAAAAGTGTGTACAAATAAAATTTATTGTGATATAATTCGACATATAGAGTTGAAAGGTGGATAAATAAATGAGAAAATTAAGGTTTGTTTTTGTAATAATATTTGTAGTAAGTGTGATGTTATGCAATATTACTTATGCAGATAATGACTTTACACAATTAAGTCCTATTTTAAATAATACATCAAATATAGACAATTTCAATGCAAGTAATACAAGTTCTACTAACAATACTAATACAAATCCTACTAGTACCAATACAAATACTACTAATAATAATTTAAACTATAAAGTAGTAGGAAATGAAATAACTATAACTGGTGTAAAACAAGGAATAACAACAGTAAATATACCAAGTACAATTGAAGGGAAAAATGTTACTATAATAGGTGAAAGTGCTTTTAATAGAAGAAATGATATAGTGAGCATTACTCTTCCAGATACTTTACAATATATTGAACAATTTGCCTTTTTAGGTTGTGAAAATATAACAGAAATTAGATTGCCACATAATTTGATTTCAATAGGGTCTATGGCATTTGATAGTTGCAAAAGTTTAGAGAAAATTGAAATACCTTGTAACTTAATAGATAATGGTATATTTAATGGGTGTATAAAATTAGAAAAAGTAATATTTTCTAATGGTGTTAAGAAAATTAATTTATTTAGTTTTAAGGATTGTAATAATTTAAAAGAAATACGTATCCCAAGTAGTGTAACAAACATAGAAGGCGAGTGGATATTAGAAGATATTAGTAGTGCCACAATCTATGTGGAAGAAGGTTCTTATGCTCAACAATATTGTCAAGAACATAATATAAAATATGTAGCAACAAATGGAGAAGGACAACAAAGTCAAGAGCAACAACAAAGTCAAGGGCAACAATCAAGTGAACAACAAAAACTAAGCCAAGAGAAACAACCAAGTCAACAAAAACAAACAACAGAAGAACAAAAGCAAGACCCAACAACAGCAAGCACGATATTGCCAAAAGCTGGGCTAAAATATGGAATAATATTAATAATAATTTTAATAGCAATAGGAAGCGGATTCTTCTATAAAAAGCATAATTATTGGAAAGGTGTAAAATAAAGTATAAAAAGCAATAGAACAAAAATCTATTGCTTATTTTTTTTGTCCAAAAGTCAAATAGTCAATTTTCCTTGATTTTATGGTTCTCGTGCCAACTTACCAGTGCCACAAAAAGGGTCAAAAATTATTTGACATTTTAAGGCAAATGTAGTAATATATATATAACAGCTGTGAAAGTCGTAATAACAGCTATAAGTTGGAAATTGTTCATAAGAACACCATAAAAAAACCAGAGTAACTATGCAAAACTCTGGTTTTTCTTTTGCTATGTACTTATGTACTAGCCTTTGTCGTAATTGCCTTTGCATAATACTATTACTAGCATTACTAAAAGGGCTATAAGTTGGTTATTATCCATAATTCCACCTCCTTCCATTGTGGAATTGAAAGTAGTATATAACATTCTTTTATGAAATTCAATCATTTATTGAAAAATAGCGAAAAAAGTGATTTATTGCTATTGCATTGATAATATAAATGTAGTACAATTAATGCAACGAATACA
The DNA here is from genome assembly GCA_948466095.1 of uncultured Clostridium sp. Lineage (GTDB taxonomy): Bacteria > Bacillota > Clostridia > TANB77 > CAG-508 > CAG-269. The sequence goes on along the minus strand of CAOJZE010000010.1, from coordinate 9,605 downwards.
AAAAGGTTAGTGCAATAAACTTTTTAAAAGAATAGTATAATTTATTGCTTACACAGTAGCAAGACAAAAATAAAAAAGGCTATAAATAAGGCATTGCATGATTTCAGCAGCCAAAGGAAAGCCAACTAATTCAGAGTTTATTGCTATGATAGCAGATAAGCTAAGATTGGAATTGAAATCAGCGTAGAGTTGGTAAAAGTATGATAACAAAAAAGGAATAAACTTATTAAGGTGGTAAAACTTTTTGTATTTTGAATAAGACATTTGTAAAGAAACCTATAAACTTTTTCATTTATTGGATTAGTATTATAAATACCAATCTAGTAGAAGGGAAGGTTTATTTTTATGCAACAAATCTTTAATAAAATAAATGCTTATCTGTATAACCTTGTCAAAAATGGAAAAACTTTAAATAGAAACACAAATTTTGAGGAGGTACATATGGAGACAAGTAATATGAAAAACATGGTAGTTTTAAGAAACTTACCATCCAATTTAGTAGAAGAGGCTATTGTAATTTTAAAATCCAGTAAGAAAGTAAGAAAATTGGAAAAAATAGAAAAAAGTAATCAATTTGAAAAAATAGACACAACAAAAAGAGAAAAGGACTATGTTTTAAAAGAAGCAGAAATGTTAGTATCTAGTTATATTTCAAAGTTAGAAAACAATCATGAACAAAAGCAATATAAAACCATAAAAAATAGTAAAAAATATATTAGACTTAAGAGGTATGCTTTTTTGTCTAGCTTAATTATTGTATTACAAACCATGTTACTTATTTTAAAATAAGGAATAAAACACCTATTGTTATCATATTCTTTAATAAAACTCATAAAAGAAATGAAACAAAGGAAGAGGTGTTTTGAATGGAGAGAGTAATGACAGTAGAAGAAAAAATTAGACGAGCTGAAGAGATTTATGAAAGGAGAAAACAAGGAGAGATAAGACCAGTTGCTAAGGTAACTGTTAATGAGATATAAAATTATTAAAGAAAATGGTGATACAAATACTTATTTGTATGACTATTTATTTCATTTTTTATATCGTGCAAAAAAATCAATATGTTTTTTCAGAAGATTTTATTAATAAAGCAAATGAGATACTTTCCTATGATACTAATTTTGTGGGATTATATGAAATGATAAAAGAGCAAATAGCAAGTTTTGCAACACAAAAACAAGAAAAAGAGCAAGAACCAGAATCCGTTCCAGAACAAGAACAACAGTCAAAGCAAGAAGGAGCTTCTGATTTAGAAGGAGAACAAAATAAGCAAGCAATAGGAGGAGCAGAAGAAACAAAAGAAGAGCCAAATACAGAAAATGTATCACAAGAACAAATCGATATAGAAAACATAAAAAATATAACTAGCTTTATAAAACCAGTAGAAGGAATGGTTAGTTCACCATACGGAAACAGAGAAAATGCAACAGGAAGTGTACCTAAAAATCATACAGGAACTGATATTGCAGCTAATTTGGGAACAAAAATAATAGCGGCAACAGATGGCGAAGTAGTTTTATCATCAGAAGAAGGGGATTATCGGAAAACATTTAAAAATTCAAATAGGGGAAGTTAGCATTATTTATGCACATTGTAATAATTTATATGTTAAACAAGGAGATAAAATCTCACAAGGACAAGAAATTGCAGAGGTTGGTTCAACCGGAAATTCTACAGGACCACATTTACATTTTGAAATTCGAATTTCTGAAAGAACAGTAAATCCACAAAGTATTTTGGAATTATAGGAGAGAAAATCTATGCGATTTAGAATTGATTTAAAAATATTTCTTTTTTTAATTTTATTTTATGTTACAAAACAAATTGAAATTTACACTGTGATTATGTTTTTTGCCATTATTCATGAACTAGGACATATGGTAGCAGGATTGCTAATGGGAATGAAGCCAGAAAAGTTGGAAATTATGCCATATGGAGTGTCTGTGTCATTTAAGTTAATGCCAAAAGATTATAATAGAAAAATAAAAAAAGGTAATCAGTTAGAATTAAAGAAAATACTGGTTGCATTAGCTGGACCAATTACTAATTTTATCATAATAGCAATTGTTTTACAAATGAATATGAATTTAGTTTCAACCTTAATGATATTATATTCTAATTTGGTACTTATTTTATTTAATTTATTACCAATCTATCCACTGGATGGTGGAAGAATGATAAAAGGGATTTTACATATATTTCTGGGAAAAATGAAGGCTGAAAAATATATGAATTATATATCATTTGTTACTTTAATGATTGTTACTTTTGTTTCTAGTATTGCTATTTATCAGCTTCAAAATATTGCTATATTTCTGGTTGTTCTAATGCTATGGGTGATTTTTATTAGAGAAGATAGGGTTTACGAAAAAAGAAATAAAATGTATCATTTAATTGAAAAGATTTAAGTTTTGGTTTTTGGGATAGACTCCCCCCAACTGGCATTTTTATAGAAAAAGACATTACGAATTTTGGATAAGCTAAGCTTTTATAGAAACTCTATCCTGTGTAAAATGAGCCTCTTTCATGTTCAAAACCAATCTTTTATCTATTTTGCATAAATGACGAATGCGACCAAAATAGTTTTACAAATTTAGATATACAAAATCCTCCATTATTTTTCTATAAAAGTACCAGTTGGGGGGGAGTCTATCCCAAAAACCAAAACTTAAATTGAAAAAAGTATTGAAATTAAATGAAATAAATAGTAAACTAATACAGAGGATAAAAAGGAGAAGATGCGAATGATAAGTAGCAAAATAAAAGATGTAAGGGGAATCTCTTTAATTTCATTAGTAATAGCCATAACAGTATTGATGATACTTTCCAATGTCATCATTTATAATGTAAAGGATGACCTTAAACTAGGAAATTTGACAGAAATGCAAAACGACATTGTTAATTTAAGAGACAAAGTTTCTTCTTACTATAGGCAAAATGGAGAAATTCCTGCCAATATAGTGTATACCAATATTAATCAGATAAAAGAAGCAGGCGTTATTAGTGAGGCAGTGGATACTGGTGATTTTTTAGTAATTGACTTATCAGCTCTTGAAAATTTGACTTTAAATAAGGGAAAAGACTTTGAAAAAGTAAAAGATAACCCAGACAATATTAATGATTATACAGATTTGTATATTATTAACGAAACAAGTCATAATGTGTTTTATGTTGCAGGGGTGACGATAAATCAGGATACTTTTTATACAGACTATACATCAGAAAACATTGATACAGCTTCTGTTAATTTAAGATATATTGACAATATAAAAATTCCAGATGGTTTTTACTATGTGGAAGGGACAAAAGACACAGGTATTAAGATTAAAAGTAATGACAATACAGAGGAATATCAATGGATACAAGAGACTAAGGAAATAGCTGAGATTCCAAATGATATAGAAATAAATACCAATCAAAAGGAAGATTTTATAAAAAGCGTTAATGGTTATCATGGTTATTACAAAAGTGTAAATAGCGGTAAAGTGATATTTTTAGGATTGGAAAATTGGTCACCTATTTATGATAAAGAAGGGATTTACCAAGACAAAAATGGTGATACAGCCTATATTCCGCAAGGATTCAGTGTATCTGAAACACCAGGAGAAAATACAATTGATGAGGGATTAGTAGTAAAAGATGAGAAGCAAAATGAATGGGTATGGATAGAAGTACCAAAATCAATTTATCAAACTGCTGAGTCTAGTGAAGATTATGAAAAAATAGAGAAGGATATGCAGACATATACGAGTAGTTATAGAAATAGTGATTATATAGACACTTGGAATTCAAAGGAACAACATGGATTTGCTAGTGCAGATGAGTATAATAATTGGAAGAAGAATATGTTGAAAAGTGTATATGAAAAAGAAGGTTTTTATATTGGAAGATATGAGGTAGGAACGACAACAGCAAGAGCTTCTAGTTCTGCCACTGAAACAACACCAATTGTTCAAAAAGATGCTTATCCTTATAATTTTGTAACTTGCAAACAAGCACAAACTTTGGCGAAGAGCTTGGCAACAGGAGGAAAAACAAGTAGCTTAATGTTTGGAATTCAATGGGATTTAGTTATGAAATATGTTGAGACAAAAGGAGGAAAGACACAAGATGAATTAAAAGATTCTACCACATGGGGAAATTATAGTAATGCTACATTTGATATAACAAGAGGAGAATATTCAGCAACAGAAGGCTTATGGAATAAAGTAAATGCAAAGTATACCAAACCAGCCAAAGGAGTTATGTTAACAACAGGAGCAACCCAAAGAAATCATACACTAAATATTTATGATTTATCTGGAAATGTATGGGAATGGATATTGGAATATACGGCAAGTTCTAATGGCTCATGTGTTTCCATAGGTGGTGCATCTGATAATAATGGTAAAGAGTGGCCAGCTTTTTCTCGTAATTATGGATATGGAGTTACTTTTACTCATCCTGGACTTGGTTTTCGTCCAGTATTATATTAATTTTAAAGGATAAAATGAAGAAGTTCTATTTAGTCAATGCTGTTAGTCTACGTATTATATATTATTTTTGCAACACCGCGTAAGCGACCAAACGAGCCTTTGGCGAGTGCGATTGGAGCAACCTACCATGTTAAAGAACTGAAGGTTGCGACACACAAGGTGTAAAAAAATAATATATAATACGTAGACTAACAGCATTGACTATTTAGTAGAAATTTAAAACAGTGTTTTGTAATCAAATTGTAATATTTTAGAAATATTTTTGTTATAATACATTGACTTTTTACTGTTTTCGTTATATGATATAGATGTTTGAATGTAAATTAAGAAATCACAAAAAGAGAATCAAAAATAAAACTAAGTTTGTACCTTAAGAAAGGAATGATATTAAATATGGGAGAAGTAATTGTAATCACATCAGGAAAAGGTGGAGTAGGAAAAACAACAACAACAGCAAATTTAGGTTCAAGTTTAGCTGTAGAAGGAAAAAAGGTAGTTTTAATTGATACAGATATTGGACTACGTAATTTAGATGTTGTTATGGGATTAGAGAATCGAATTGTATATGACATTGTAGATGTAGTAGAAGAAAAATGTAAATTGAGACAAGCTCTTATAAAAGACAAGAGATTTAAAGAATTATATTTACTACCAGCTGCTCAAACAAGAGATAAAAGTGCTGTTGATGAAGACCAGATGAGAGACTTAGTGGAAAAACTGAAAGAGGAATTTGATTACATATTAATAGATTGTCCTGCTGGAATTGAACAAGGTTTTAAAAATGCAATTGCAGGTGCCAACCGTGCTATTGTAGTAACAACAGCAGAAATATCTGCTATTAGAGATGCCGATAGAATTATAGGATTGTTAGAATCTTCAGAAATTAAGAATCCTGAATTAGTAATCAATCGAATTAGACCAAACATGGTAAAAAAAGGTGAAATGATGGATGTTGATGACATTGTTGACCTACTATCTATTGATTTAATTGGTGTTGTCCCAGATGATGAATATATAATTACACAAACGAACAAAGGAGAGCCTGTGATTCAAAATAAAAAAGCACCAGCTGGAAAAGCCTATATTGAAATAGCGAAAAGAGTGCTAGGAGAAAAAATAGAGATAACGATTCCAGGAAGAGAAAAAGGCTTTTTTGCGAGATTAAAACAGATATTTAGAAAAAAATAGAGCAATTTGGGGGTAAGTAGGAATCATGTTTGAAAACATAATGAAGTTTTTTAAAAAATTAAATAAAAAAGAGGAAAAAGAACAAAATCATTCAAGAGATGCTGCAAAGGAAAGATTACATCTAGTTTTAATGCAAGATAGGGCAAATGTTTCAGCTGACTTTTTAGAGCTTATGAAGCAAGAAATCATAGAAGTTATTAAAAAGTATATAGATGTAGATGAAAGAGCAATTGATGTAAGGCTTACCAACAAAGAGAATGATGATGGAACCAATGGGGCACCAGCTTTATATGCTAATATTCCTATTGTAAATATTAAAAATGAGGCAAGGAAAGTAGAGAAGAAGGAAGAAAAAAAGTAAAAAAAGGAGAAAAAGAAGGAAGACAAGAAAAAGACTGAAAAAATAGAAGAACAGAAAGAGAAGAAGGACAATAAAGAAGAGAAAAAAGACGTAGAGGATATAGAACCAATAAAGGAAATTCAAAATGAGAGAATTGCTAAAGTTATTTTAGAGAGTGGAAAGTTTAATCAAGAGAATAACGATAAAAAGAAAAATAAGAAAAAGGAGAAAAAAGAAGAAATAAATCAGGCTGTTGAAGAAAATGAGACAGAAGAAAATAAGGAAAAGGTAGAAGATTTAGAACAGAAAGAAATAGAAAACACGAAGGAAGAGCTTAAATCAGAAGATTAAATTAGAAAAAGAGTGATTTAATGAGAAAAAGAGAATTAAAGAATATAGAATGGAGTATTGGAATTATTGCAATTATCCTTTGTATCATAGGGTTAGTTGCATTATTTTCTGCTACAAAAGAAGCGGAATATGATGAATTTAATAAGCAAATTATATGGTTTGTAATTAGTTTGGTAATAGGAATTATTACCATGTTTATGGATTATGAATTTATGGTAAAAATATCGCCCATATTTTATGGCATATTTATCCTGTTATTAATTGCTGTATTATTTACCACGCCAGTTAATGGAGCCACTAGCTGGTTTGATATTGGATTTTTTTCTTTACAACCAGGAGAATTTGCTAAAATATTTGTTATTCTATTTTTGGCTTATGCTATTACTAAAATACAGGCAAGAGATAACAGAAATATCAACAAACCATTTCAATTATTAATGATATTGGGTATCCTTGCTGTTCCGACTTTGCTTATTATGAAACAACCAGATTATGGTACTGCTGCTGCTTTTATTGTATCTATGTTATTTATCCTAATAACAGCTGGAATTGATAAAAAATATATGATAGGTACAGTTATTTTAGTCATAGTATCTGTTCCATTGGTTTATAATTTGGTATTACCAGACCATGCTAAAAAGAGAATTGATATTTTCTTACATCCAGAATCGGAACCACGTGGTGCAGGTTATAATATTATTCAATCCAAGCTTGCTATTCGGAGCAGGAGGCTTAACAGGAATGGGGATATTAAAAGGAAATCAGACTCAATTAGGATTTTTATATCCCAAAACAACAGATTTTATATTCGCTGTTATTGGTGAAGAAATGGGATTTATGGTAGCAGGAGCAATTATTATATTATATGTTGTGCTCATAACGAAATGTTTATATGTGGCTAAAACAGCGAAGGATGAAACAGGTTCATTAGTTGCTTCTGGCATAACAGGTATATTTGTATTTCATATGATAGAGAACATTGGAATGGTCATGGGGTTATTGCCCATTACTGGTGTTCCACTCCCTTTTATTAGTTATGGCGGAAGTTCTTTGATAACGAATTTTATTTGTATTGCATTATTGTTAAACATAAGTAGTAAAAGGCAAAAAACAATATTTGTGAAATAGGGACATAGGGACGTACTTTTTGTCCCAAAGGAGTAAAAATGTATCTAAAAAAATTAAAAATAGGAAATGTAGAATTAGAAAATAATTTAATATTAGCTCCTATGGCTGGTGTAACAAACCAGCCTTTTCGAATGATATGCAAAAAATTTGAACCTGGTATGGTATGTACAGAAATGGCTAGTTCAAGAGCCATTTTTCATGACGACAAAAAAACAAATCGATTGTTAAATACAGAAGGGGAGAAACGCCCTATTAGTATGCAAATTTTTGGTAGTGATGAAGGGACAATGGCATATGCGGCTAACTATGTTAGTCAAATGGCAGACATTGTAGATATTAATATGGGATGTCCAGCTCCTAAGGTTGTAAAAAATGGAGACGGAAGTAAGCTTTTATTGGATTTACCACAAGCAGAAAAGATAATGAAAGCTGTTATCCAAAATTCTAAAGTACCAGTTACTTTAAAATATCGAAAAGGATGGGATAAAGATAATTTAGTGGCTATAGAGATTGCTAAAATAGCAGAGAAAGTAGGAATTGCAGCAATTACCATTCATGGAAGAACTCGCTCTGAGTTTTATTCAGGAAAAGCTGATTTGGAAATGATCAAACAAGTTAAACAAGCTGTTAGTATCCCAGTTATCGGAAATGGAGATGTGATAGATGAAGAATCTGCTTTGAGAATGTTTGAGGAAACAGGGGTAGATGGTATTATGATAGGAAGAGGAAGCTTTGGCAATCCATGGATTTTTAAGAAGATAGCCTATTTTTTAGAAACGGGAAAGAAAATGCCAGAGACCTCTTTAGAGGAAAGATTGCAAATTATGAAACAGCATATTGATTTAGCAGTCAAAGAAAAGGGAGAAATTGCAGTTAAAGAATTAAGAAAACATATTGCTTGGTATACCAAAAACTTAAAAAACTCTAGTGAATTTAGAAATAGTATGAATCAATTGGAGACAGAAGCAGAGCTAATCAATAAAATAGAAGAATATTTTAAAACTCTTTCAAATAAAATGATAGTGGATTAGTATCCACTTTTTTTTTAAGGAGGGAATGTTTTGAAAAAAAAGAATATATTTATTTTGCTGGCTATTGCTATCATCATAGGAATTATCATTTTTTTTACTTTTTTTCGTACAAACACGGCTAAAAATTTGAAAATAGGAAATAATACTAGTAGTCAAGAAATTGTAGATTACATTTTAAATATTAGTTCCTATGAAACAAAAGTCGAAATAGAAATTAATAGCAATAAAAATAAAAACCATTACATTTTAAAACAACAATATAAGTCACCTGATATGTCGATGCAAGAAATTATAGAACCAAGTAATATTGCAGGTGTTAAAATGATAAGAAATGGAAATCAATTAACAATCGAAAATACCAATTTGAGTTTAAATTCAATTTTCGAAAACTATCAATATGTATCAGATAACATTTTGGATTTGAGTTGTTTTATTAAGGATTATCAAGCAGATGAAAAGGCCAACTGGAAGGAAGAAAATAATCAGATAAAAATGATGACCCAAAAAGATAAAGAAGAAAAGGTTCTATGGATTGATAGAAAAACAGGTAAGCCAACAAAACTTGAAATAAAATGGACTAACAAAAATAATACCGTTTACATATTATATAATGAGGTAAATATGAATAGTTTAAAATAAACCATTTGTTTACTTTCACTAATATTTAGAATAGCATGAAATATACTTGACAATACACTAATATAGGAGTGAAGGATATGCAAATCAAAAGAGGAGATATGTTTTATGCAGATTTAAGTCCAGTAGTTGGCTCAGAACAAGGCGGAATTAGACCAGTTCTTATTATACAAAATGATTTAGGGAACAAATATAGCCCTACTGTAATTGCCGCAGCGATAACTTCTCAAACAGGAAAAAATAAACTACCAACACATATTGAAATAGATTCTGATTCTTGTGGGTTGAAAAGTAATTCAGTGGTATTGGCAGAACAAATAAGAACAATTGATAAAAGCAGATTAAAAGAAAGAATAGGCCACATAGAAGATGAAAAAATAATAAATCAAATAAATTTCAAAAAAATGCGACATTCCTATCTAATATCACCTTGACGTGTGACGGCTACATCAATCA
>CAOJZE010000009.1 GCA_948466095.1 uncultured Clostridium sp. | reverse complement strand
CGAGCATTAAGCGAGCTTACAGATAAGTAATACCTTTAGGTACGGAGGAAAAAATTATCCACAGAAAGGGAAGGGAGATAATGATTGTTGATAAAATAAAAAAGAGAGAACCTACGGCTAAAAGAACAGAAAATCAAGTAGATATACAGGTTGGTAAATGGGTAAAATGCGATACATGTAAAGAAATATTATACAAAGAAACAGTAAGAGCAAATAGCAGTATTTGCCCAAATTGTGGAGCCTATTTTAGAATGCATATTAATAAAAGACTAGAAAGTATAGTCGATAAAGACACTTATGAGAGATTTGACTTAAATATTGATACTACTAATCCATTGGAATTGGAGGATTATCCCAAAAAAATAAAAGGATTACGAGAAAAAACAGGAATTCAAGAGGCAGTAAGTTGCGGAACGGGAAAAATAAAGGGAGAAGAGGTCGTTATTTGTGTTATGGATAGTGGTTTTTTAATGGGAAGCATGGGAATTGTAGTAGGAGAAAAAATCACCTATGCCATAGAAAAAGCGATTGCATTAAAATTACCATTAATTATTTTTTGTGTTTCTGGTGGTGCTAGAATGCAAGAAGGAATTATATCTCTTATGCAAATGGCAAAAACAACAGCAGCTATCTCAAAATTAAATGAAGCTGGCTTGTTGTACATATCTGTTTTAACTGACCCAACTTATGGCGGTGTTACGGCTTCTTTTGCCAGTTTGGCTGATATTATATTAGCAGAACCAGGTGCTATGATAGGTTTTGCTGGACGAAGAGTCATTGAGCAAACAATCGGAGAAAAGCTGCCAGAGGGATTTCAAACTGCTGAATTTTTGTTAGAGCATGGTTTTGTTGATAAAATAGTGGAAAGAAAAGAATTAAAAGATACCATTTATAATTTAATTTTGCTACATAAATAATGTTTGAATTAAAAAATAATACAAGTATATTGTATAAAAAGAAAAGCGGTCATTAAGACCGCATTGATAAGTATTTGTTTTTAGTTGCTTGACCACCACGAATGTGCCGTACAGACTTGTTGTAATCCAATATTTCTTGGGACTTCTTATTTGGCATGATTTTGGTAAGATACACATGTACTGTACTTTTAGACATGCCGAAATGTTCTGCAGTTCCACGCACAGTGGAGCGATGAGTGTTGAAATAGTTAACAACGGTTTCTACAAAAGTTAAGTTTGGCATAATAAGACCTCCTCAAGCAAAAACAAAAAAATAATAGTATCAATAACATTATAACACAATCAACATAAATAGTCAAAAGCACAGAGAAATTATTTATTAAGGAGGTATCCCTTAATTTTAGTTAAGAGAAAGGAGAAAGGAAGATGAAAGAACGAACAGCATGGGAAAAAGTAGAAATAGCAAGAGACCCCAAAAGAAGAACAGCATTAGATTATATAGATGAAATCTTTGACGATTTTATAGAATTACATGGTGATAGAAATTTTAAAGATGATAAATCCATTGTCTGTGGTTTGGCGAAGATGGGAACTCAGAATTATACCATAATAGCAGAACAGAAGGGAAGGACCACCAAAGAAAATATCGAAAGAAACTTTGGCATGCCAAATCCAGAGGCATATCGAAAAGGCATCCGTTTTATGAAACAAGCAGAAAAATTCAAAAGACCAGTCATTACTTTTATTGATACCAAAGGAGCTTATCCAGGCGTTGGAGCAGAAGAAAGAGGACAACGGAGAAGCCATTGCTAGTTCTATGCTAGAACTTAGTAAGTTAAAAGTGCCAGTAATAGCGATTGTGATTGGTGAAGGTTCGAGTGGAGGAGCTTTAGCGCTAGGTGTTGGAAATAAAGTGCTTATGCTGGAAAATGCTATCTATTCTATTTTATCGCCAGAGGGCTATGCTAGCATTTTGTGGAAAGATGCTTCTAGAACAAAAGAGGCTGCTGAAAAAATGAAATTGACAGCAAAAGATTTATATGAATTGAAAATAATTGATAAGATTATCAAAGAACCTAAGGAAGAGGAAGAAGAAAGCTTTTTAAAAGTGGCTAAGAGCTTAAAGAAAGAGATACAAAAGACGATAGAAGAAATGAAGGATAAAAGCCCAGAAATTATTGCTGAGGAGAGGTATCAGAAATTTAGAAATATGGGCGAATATAAGACTTTATAAATATTTCTAATTAATTCTATTTTTTCTTTGTGACTCCCAACTACGAACAATCTGTAATTGCATAACAGATTGTAACTTGTTGGTCCCCCCGAATAGTCACTTCATAAAAAATAGAATTAATTAAGAATAAAATATAATAAAAAAATGGAGGAAAAGAGAATGTTATTAGAAGGAAAGAAAATTTTAATTATGGGAATTAGAAATAAGTGGAGTATTGCATTTGGAATTGCGAAATCTGCTTATGAAAATGGAGCAAAACTTATCTTTACCTATATGGGAGAAGAAAATAAAGACAAAATAGAAGAATTAATATCAGAATTTAAAGGAAGTAAAGCATATGTGCTAAATGGAGCTTCAGAAGATGAAGTGGTAAAAGAGGCTTTTACTAAAATCAAAGAAGAAAATGGAAAAATGGATGGTATTGTGCATGCAGTTGCTCATGCCAATACAGAAGATTTGCATCATGATTTTATTTTTACCAGTAAAGAGGGATTTGCCCATGCTTGCGATGTTAGCAGTTATTCTTTTGTGTTAGCAGCTAGAATGGCAAAAGAGTTAGATATGCTAAATGAAAAAGCAAGTTTGGTGACATTGACTTATCATGGTTCTACTAAGGTAATTGATAACTATAATGTGATGGGAGTAGCAAAGGCAGCTTTGGAGTCAAGTGTTAGGTATTTGGCAGAAAATTTAGGAAAAGAGGGAATGAGAGTCAATGCCGTTTCAGCAGGTCCAATTAAAACATTATCTGCTAAAGGTATTAAAGATTTTGGTTCTGTTTTGACAGTGATAGAAGAAAAAGCACCACTACATCAAAATGTGACAACAACACAGGTTGGAAATGTGGCTACATTTTTATTGAGTTCCATGTCAGATAGTGTTACAGGTCAAGTGGTTTATGCGGATAATGGTTATAATATTATGGGAATTTAATGCAAGTATGCTTTTTAATTAAAGTTTATGTGTTTTTATTCATAATTCCCAACTACGAAGAGGGTCTCCTATTTTAGGACACCCTCTTGCATTTTCAAGTATAGTTATTTCTATTCAATTTTTCGATTGGTTCTTTCATGGGAATGACCACACATTTTTTCATATTCTTTACATTTGATTTTATAATCCATTTGCAGACACAAATAGCGATAGTAACTGCAAGCCTGTTCATATTGCATCATGATTTCATTTCCATCCATGCCAGGTGGGGGCATGTTGTAATCCATATAAGGTGGTACAAAGCCAGTATTAAAATCTCGTTCCATTTCCATCAACTCCTCGTATAATATGTTTATAAGGTTTATTTAATATATTTTATAAACATATTTTATATTTTAAATAACCTTTGTAATTAGACTATTCTTTAGTATAATTTTATTAGATATTACTTAAGGCAAACTTTTTCACCTCCTGCAAATCTATAATGGATATTGCTTAAATAGAGTGAACCCTTGCATTAAAAATTATTTTCTATTTCAATATATGTAATATTATCAAAAATATAACATGATTTTGGGGATGCACTTAGGTGTGCGAGCTTACAGATAAGTAATACCTTTTGATACGGAAGAAAAAATCATGGTGTTATAAATCAAAATTTAAAAAAGGAAAAATATTCATCAATAAATAAGTATAAAAAGCTGCTAGTAATCCATGTAATAGTTTTCCATACACATAAGGTTTAATGGATAAATCTGTTTTAGAAGTGATACTCCAAACTTGAAGAAGCACAGAAATCCCACCAAAGCCAAGTAAAAATGCAGTAAAAATAAGATTAAAAGAGAGTTTTTTACAAGCGATGGAGGAAATGGTATTAATACCATTTGTAATTTCCAATATTCCAGTTAAAATTCCTTGTATGAAACTAGTATCGATATTCAGAAATTGAAAAATAGGATGGAATAAAATACTAAAATTATCTAATAAACCACTCGCTTTCAAAATAGATAGGATACTAGAAAAGATGACCACAAAACCTCCAATCAAAAGAATAGTGGAGATGCTACTAGTGATGCTTTCGGCTAAGATTTCTCCTAAATTAGAAAAAGAAGCAGTCTTCTTGGATGAGGTAAAAGAAGATGTGGTGTTGGTATGGAAGGTAGTTTTATCTTTTTTCCAAAAGCGAAAAATAATGCCAACTGTCATACAAGCAAGCAAATGCGTAATCAATAATAAGATACCAATCGTAGTGTTTTTAAACATTAAAATACCAACTGTACCAATGATAAATAAAGGACCAGAATTGTTGGTAAAACTAAGTAATCTTTCACATTCTTCTTTGCTACAAATATTGTTTTGCCTAAAATTACTAGCGATTTTGGCTCCCACTGGATAACCACTAATGATTCCCATGATAAAAGCAAAGGAGCCTTCTCCACGAATGTTAAAGAGTGGTTTCATAAAGCGATTTAATAAATGCCCCAATAAAGTGATGATATTCGTGTGCATGAGTAATTCTGTGGCTACAAAAAATGGGAAAAGAGAAGGAACGACAGAATTTGCCCATAATGCTAATCCAGATTTGACAGCAGGAAGATTGCTCTTGGAGAAGATTAGCAGACAAAAGGTAAATGCTAAAAATAACATTGGTAATAGATTTCTTTTTAGTTTTATAACATAAATGCTTGATTTTGCGACCATAGAATAAACCTCTTTCTTAAAATTAATATAGTATAATATATTTTAGAAAACAGAGATTATGAATGACATACCTTGCTTTTTTCCTTAATTTATAGTAAAATAAAAAACGTAAAAGTAAAGGAATGATAAATAAAAAAGCTAATAAAATATAGAAAAGCAAGTTAAAAGGGAGTGGATTTCTTGGAAATTGAAAACCAAATCAAAGACTTAAAAATACCAGAAAGTAAAATATTATATCAAGAGCCAATGAGGAAATATACGACCTTTAAAATTGGAGGACTAGCCGAATGTCTTATTAAAATAGATAGTTTGGACGAACTAAAAGAAATCTTAACATTTGTTAATCAGAATCATTTACCCTTAACCATTATAGGAAATGGTAGTAACTTATTAATATCAGACAAGGGAATCAAAGGAATTACTCTAATGATAAAATTAGAGAAAATTGACATGCGAGAAAAAAACGATACAATACAAATTACGGTAGGAGCTGGTGAGAAAATAGGAAAACTAGCACAAATATGCTTACAAAATGAAATAACAGGATTAGAAGAATTATCAGGAATACCAGGAACTATAGGTGGAGCAATAAGGATGAATGCAGGAGCTCATGGCAAAGAAATGAAAGATATTACAAAAAAAGTAAGATGTATCGATTATCAAGGAAAAGAAATAGAGTTGGCAAATGATGAATTACAATTTGATTATAGAGATAGTAGATTCAAGAGAGAAAAATATATTATCACAGAAATAACCTTACAGTTACAAAAAGGAAAAAAGGAAAAAATCAAGGCAAAAATGGAGGAATATGCAACTTATCGAAAAGAAAAGCAACCAATGGAATATCCAAGTGCAGGAAGTACATTTAAAAGGGGAGCTGATTTTATAACAGCAAAATTAATTGATGAAGCTGGATTAAAAGGGTATAGGATTGGGGATGCAGAAGTGTCAACCAAACATAGTGGATTTATTATTAACAAGGGAAATGCAACAGCGAAAGATGTATTAGCATTAGTAGAACATGTTAAGAAAACAGTATATGAAAAATTTCAGAAAGAAATTGAATTAGAAATAGAAGTGATGGGAGAAAAATAGAATGAATGGATTTATGCAATGGTTTAAATCAAGCAATAAAATGAAAAGATGGATATTTTTAATATTAGTAGGCATTTTGCTTGCCTGCTATGGATTAGCAGAAATACTAGTAATGAAGGAAATCTCTTTCCAAGAGGTTGGAAAAGTAGTAGTTATATTTGTATTGGGATTTATTTCTATTGTACTAGGACTTATTTTCTTAAACAAAAGAACCTTAGAAGTGTTGATTGAATCTACAGACGAGCGTATGGACAATAAAAAAAATGTAAATGTAAAATCATTGATTTTTGATAAAAAGATATATGACCAAGGTCCCAATATTGTAGTGATTGGTGGAGGAACAGGATTAAATACTGTCCTTTCAGGACTTAAAAATTATACCAGTAATTTGACAGCAATTGTAACCATTTCAGATTATGGAGAGGGGGCTACTAATTCAAGAAAAGAATTAGACGTATTACCGTTAGGAGATGTAAAAGACAGTATTGTTTCTCTTGCTTCCAAAGAGGGAGAAATTAATAAATTATTTAACTATGAATTTGCAAAGGGAAAATTGAAGGGGCTTAGCTTTTCTGATATTTATTTTTCAGCTATGAGGGAAATTAATGGTAACTTTGAGGATTCTGTTATTAAAAGTAATGAGGTATTAAATATGATTGGAAAAGTTATACCCGTTACTTTAGATGAGATGAAAATGGTAGCTGAATTAGAAAATGGCTATATGGTAGAAGAAAAGTCTAGAATACAAGAAGTGGTATCTGAAAAAGTAACACAAATCAATCGTATTTTATTAAAACCATCTAATTGTAGACCTGCACCAGGAGTGGTAGAAGCAATTAAAAATGCAGATTGTATTATTATTGGACCAGGTAGTTTATATACCAATGTAATTCCAAATTTATTAGTCAATGGAGTCGCAAAAGCAATTAAAGAAACAGCAGCGATTAAAGTATATGTAAGTAATATTATGACAGAACCAGGACAGACAGACAATTATAGTGTATCAGACCATTTAAATGCCATTATTGAACATTGTGGGAATGGACTTGTTGATTATTGTATTTATGATACAGGAGAAGTGGTACCAGAGTTTATTAAAAAGTATAATAGAGAAGGACAAGATTTAGTAGAACAAGATATTGAGAAGGTAAGAGGGGTCAAATATTTACAAAGAAATTTATCAGTGATAACAAATGACTATATTAGACATGACCCTAATTTGGTAGCTATTTCTATTATTGAATTGATTTGTGATGATTTGAAATATCAAGATAAACAAAATGACCCACAATATTTAATGTTAAATACAAAATTAAGAGAAGAAAAAAGAATTGGTAAGATTCAAAAGGCTATGAAGCGAAGAGAAAAACGAGGAAAAGAGGGAAAACCAGTAAAAGTACCAAAAGCTAAAAGTAAGTTTAGAAATAAGTATAGTGAGAGAATAGAGTCGATTCGCGAAGCAGATGAAAAGGCAAAGATAAGAGCAGAAAAGGAACAGACCAAAAGAGAAAAGAAGGAACAAGTTAAAAAAGAGAAGCAAGAGGCTAAGAAAAGAACGACAACAACGGCAACGAAAACGAAGAAGGATACGACAAATGCAAAACCTAAGAGTGCTAGGGGGAGAAGAAGAAACACGAATAAAACATAATAAAATTTTTAAAAATGCTCGTTCAAGCTAATTATCATAGAAATTCTAAATCAATTTTATGGCTCCCTTCCAAGACAAGCTTGAACTCTTTCCATAAAATTGATAAAGAATTTCTAATTCAATTACTTTCAATGCACTTTTAAAAAATTTTATTATGTTTTACTTAAAAAGAAAAAGGAGAAATAAAGATGAAAATTACGAAGGAAAAATTGAACTTAGAAGAAGGACTAAAGAAGGAATGGGTAATCAGTAATGGCATAGGAGGATTTGCTTCTTCTACTGCTATTGGAGCGAATACCAGAAAATATCATGGACTATTAATTGCACCACTAACCCCACCAGCTAGGAGATTTTTAGTATTATCGAAAGTAGATGAAAGCATAGAGATAAGAAATAAAAAGTATGATTTGTATACCAATCTATGTGAATCTTTTATTTCGCATGGTTATGAATACCAAGAAGAATTCAGAAAAGAAGAAGTGCCTATTTTTGAATATCAAGTAGGAAAAGTACACATTACAAAAATCATAGCGATGGAGTATGGACACAATACAGTAGGTATTTATTATAAAGTGAAAAATGAGGGAACCAAAGCCAAATTAACTTTAGCACCGATTGTTAATTTTAGAGATTTTCATCGAATGAGTACAGACCATTATTTTGATATGAGACAAACCGTAAATAAAACAAAAGTAAAATTAGTATTAGATGGTAATTCACAAACACCAGTTTATATGCATGTATCAGAAGGAGAATATAAAGAACATCAAAATGATACTTTTTCTCATATGTTTTATATAGAGGAAGAAAAAAGAGGATTTTATCCAGAAGAAAACCATGCTGTACCAGGTGTGTATGAAATAGAAATACCAGCTAAGACAGAAAAGGAAATTTCATTTGTTTGTTCCTTAGAAGAAAACATCGAACAAAAAGAGGTAAAGAAATTTATTCATCAGGAAAAAATCCGTTTAGGACAAATTATACAAGAATCACAATTAATCAAAGAGACAAAAGAAAAGAAGACAAAAAGAGAATTGGAAAGAGATGAATTAATCAAAACCTATTTAATAGCAGCTGATAGTTTTGTTGCGTATCGACCATCTTTTGGTCTACATACTATCTTAGCAGGGTATCCCTGGTTTTTGGATTGGGGACGTGATACCCTAATTGCTTTTGAAGGTTTGTTATTAATTCCAAAAAGGTTTGAAATCGCAAAACAGGTGTTATTGACAATGATTCGAGATGTTAAATTTGGGCTAGTACCAAATGGTTATTCTGGTTATGATAATAGACCATTGTATAATAGCGTAGATGCTTCTTTATTATTGTTTGAACAGATACAAAAATATGTGCAATATACGAATGATTATGAATTTGTAGAAAAGAAGATATATCCTGTTTTACAAGAGGTTATTGAAAATTATTGTCAAGGGATTGATGTAGATAACAATAATATCTATTTAGATACAGATGGTTTAATCGTTTCTGGAACAGAGGAAACACAAAATACTTGGATGGATGCCAAGTATAATGGAGTAGCTGTTACGCCAAGAAATGGGAAAGCAGTTGAAGTAAATAGCTTATGGTATAATGCCAATCGAATTATGGCAGATTTAACGAAGAAATTGGGACATCCTATTTTGGCAAAGAAATACAAGGATTTAGCAGAGAAATGTAGACTTGCTTTTTGTGATAAATTTTACAACGAAAAGAAAAAGTGTTTCTATGATGTACTTGGTGATGACAAGATAAGGCCAAACCAATTATTTGCTTTAAGTTTGACATTTCCGATTTTAGACCCGAATTCCGCGGAAGCAAGACAAATGTTAGAAACGGTAGAAAAGAAATTATTAAATTCGTATGGCTTAAAAACATTAGCCAAAGGCGAAGAAAATTATGTGGAAATTTATGAAGGAGACCCAGAAAAGAGAGATACTAGTTATCATCAAGGCATTACTTGGCCGTGGCTATTAGGCTTATATTACAATAGCTTGAAAAATAGGTTGCAAGTTACGAAAAAACTAGAAGAAAAGAGAGTATGGGAAGAAAAGTTAGAAAAGTTTAGGGATAAAACGACAAAAACTTTTCAAAAGGAGATGTTAAGTCACGGTTGTTTGGGAGGTATTGCTGAACTTTATGATTCCGCTAAACCGCAATTACCAAAGGGTACGATTAATCAGGCTTGGAGTGTGGCAGAGGTGTTCCGCATTATTTTGCGAAAATAAGATATGTATAGAAAGATAGTTGATTTGAATAAGAAGAGACTGTCTTTTTTTTGTAATTTTTGGATATGTAATAATTAGAAGTGCTGTCAATAGTATAATTTTATTATTAATACTGTGGACTTTTATTTCTCCTTGTGGCTTAACCGCTTTAATAAGAATATTGCTACAGTTTACATTGGCATTGATATTGCCAAATTCAAACACTTTGCGTCTGTTATTTTACAAGTTGTAGATAACTACGTCAACAGCAACAGTGATAAAAAAGCCTATAAGTAGCTCGAATACTAACTTATAGACTTTTAATTATTGCGTTTTACTGCAACCAATTAGAGCAAAAGTGTTTGTATGGTAGTATCCACTAGAGTGATTATCGTGCTAAAAACATATTGTATGACTAGATATAGGCAACCACCATTCGGTATGGTCTTTATAATAGATTTCTATTTCTGGGATATTTCTAATATTATAACCAGAGTAAGGAATCCAATTTTTATAAACATAAAAACTCAAACAGGACATAGCTTCGCCACTAATATCTTTTACCTGAAAGACAGCCCATGTTGAAGCTGGAATAACAAGTTTTGAGCTATTGTTAAAATGTTTTTTCGAAGCGATATGATAGTTTGCTGTTTTAGGGTTGGGAAAAAGTTCATCATATTCTATAATTCCGAAAGTAGTATCATGAAAAAGTTCTGTATCATTATTACTAGCTTCTAATTCTTTCCAAAAGCTAGGTGCAACAACTTTTATATCTTGTAGATTACATTTTTTGGAAATGGTATAAAAGTTCAACTCATTTTCTTTTTGGATTCTAAAATCAAGTTGAATGTTGTTTAAGACATCATTTGCAAAAGTAAAGGGAGGAAAATTCTTTAGATAATTAGAATTTTGTTTTACCTCACTTGGTTTTATTCCGTGAAATCTTTTAAATGCTCTTGAAAATGAAATAGGAGAATCATATCCATACTTTAGGCTTAAATCTATTATTTTGATATTAGAGTTTATCAGTTCAAGTCCTGCCATACTCAACTTTCTATTTCTAACATATTCAGTAAGAGAAATTCCTGTTATAAAATTAAAAATTCTATATAAAGTATATTCATTCACACATAAAATTTGGCAGATTTTTTCGATTGAGATTTTATCAGTTAAATTAATTTCTATATATTTAATAACTTCATTTAATTTATCAAAATTATTCATACTTTTGTTACTCCCTATAAATTTATATCTATTATAACATAAAACTAACTTTAATGATACTAAAAAAGTCAGGAAAGTATAGATATAAAAAAGTATAATTATGATAGGGAGGAGTATTGTAAATGGAATTTTCAGAAGTGATTGAAAGAAGATTAACAACTTTAAATTATACCAATAAAAAAGTAAGTAATGAAAACATGAATAAAATTATAGAAAGTGCAATCATTGCACCATCTGCCAAAAACAGACAACCATGGAGATTTTATCTATTAACAGATAAACAAAAAAATGATATTGCAGATAAAATGGAAAACTGGATAAACCATACTGGTCTGGTAACAACAGTAAAAAGAAGTGCAAATGTAATAAGACAAGTTGGAAATTGCGTTTTGATTTATAGTGATAAATGGGATTCAAACCATGTCGATAAAATAAAAAGTCCTCAAAAGCTGTTAAATGGCGAAGACATAGAGAACATGGTAATCATGCATGATTATTATTTTGATAGAATAAAAGCAGATACCTTATCGGTTGGAGCAGCAGTAGAGCATATGATATTAAAAGCTACTGAACTAGGAATCGATACGACTTGGCTTTGTGATGTTTTATTTATAGGTGATATGATAAATGAATATCTAGGATTGAAAGATAAAGAACTAATTTGTGGAGTAGCATTTGGTTATAGAAATCAAAATCCTATAAAAAAAGGAAGATATAAAAAAGAATATTTAATAATAGGTGAAGAAAATGGGAGACAAAAGTTTTGCCGATAGAATAAGAGTTGATTTAACGAAGGCAAAGGAAGAAGAGGCTTTAAGAAAAATACATGGACTTGATAAAAAATTTCAAAATAAGACATTTCAAAATGTACAAAAACATGATGATTTGATCGTTCATATTAGAGAAAATAGATATGGTGATAGAAAAGTAGTACAAGCACAGTTTAGAACTTTAGGTTGCAGAATGAAAAAAGCTGGTTCTTGTTGGAATTGTAATTATGGAGTAAGCAATACCTGTTTAATTACTCCAAAGCAGTATATTAAAGCTTTTAAAAGAGAATTGGAAAATGTAGATGGAAATGTGTTAGTATTAGAATCTTTAGGAAGCATAACAGATGCAAAAGAGTTTGATAGTAACGTTTTTAAAGAAATCATGAAAATAGCAATAGAAAGTGAAAAATTTAAGACGGTATTAATAGAAACACATTTAAGTCAAATTCCTGAAGAACTAGTAGAATCTCTATCTGAAATGAATCATGGAAGAAAACAGATTGGGTTTGAAATTGGAATAGAAGATATGAATCCAGAAAATAGAAAATTAATAAATAAAATTGGTGTTAAAAACGACCAATTAATGAATGTATATGCCATGTTACAAAAATATGGAATGAGTTTAGGTATCAATCTAATTTATGGTTTTCCTTTTATGAAGGAACAAGAAAGGATAGATGCTGTTGTAAATTCAGTAAAAAGTATTAATAAGCATTTACCAGAAGCGGAAATAGTCTTATTTTTGATGAGTGTGAAAGAAAATACAATTATGGAATATATGCAAAAAAACGGAATGTATACACCTGCCAATCCATGGGGATTAGTTGAAACGACAAAAAGACTTCTATTAGATGATGATATTGGGAATTTAATTACTTTTTCTTGGTTTGGAGAAAAACAAGACCCTTATATTCAAGAACAAACTTGTTACACTTGCCCACATTGCAAAGCGTTAATAATAGAGTTTTTTAGAAATATAAATGGAACCTTTCATCCAGATGAAAGAAGAAAATTATTAGAACAATTATTAAGACAAGCAGAGAGCTTGGAATGTGAGTGTTATGATTCCTTCCAATTACAATTAAAGGAAAATGATGGTAAAAATCCTAATATTAGATATAGAGAATTTATGGAAAGGGTAAGTGAATTATTAGATAATGAAATAATATAAATGTTAGAGCAAAACTTAATTGAAATAAAGGATTGACAAATTTATACTTTTCATGTATTATGGAAAACATAAGGGGGAGAAAAAGATGAAGAAAAAAGTAAGTGTTATCGTTCTAATTCTATTAGTTTCAATTTTTGTAAATCCATTTAAGGTACAGGCCGCAGATATAGATATATCAAACTGTACAAGCGAGGATTTAGTAACTACTTTTAAAATAGAAGGGATTACAAATTATGATGTAACAAAATACAATAAAAAGAATGACAGAAGAATAAATATTTATGTATTTAGAGGTGACGGATGTAGAAATTGTGAAAACTTTTATGAATACTATGTTGCTAATAAATTACTAGCTAGTCATGGGGATAAAATAAAAATAATCAGCTATGAAGTAAGGAATAATCCTCAAAATTTTAGATTATTAAATGCAGCAAAGACATTATTAAATGAACAAGCTAATACCTATGCTACACCAACTGTGTTTATTGGAAACAAAACATTTTCTGGTGATTTAGTAGTGAATAATGCAACACAAAAACAAGCTGAAATGGAAACAGCAATCAATGCATTATATAATAGTAACAATAGATATGATATAATAGAAGAATTAACATGTAAAAATGTATTCTCAGATAATACAACCAATATTACCTTAACAAGTGCTAAAAAATTGGATAAAAATTATGTGTTAAAAGTAAACAAAGTAGATTATCAAAATTTAAAATTAGAGGAGACATACAACTACATTGTTGGTTATGACATTTCTATGTATAATGGAAATGTAGTAGTTCCATTAAGAAATGGTTCTTATAAAATTAGAATTCCTATTAGTGCTAAATATCTTGCCTATAAAGTAGGATATGTAAAAGATGGAAAAATTCAAGAAGAATTGAAAGCTACTTATCAAAATGGATTCATCGAATTTACTACGACTCATTTATCAGAATATGTAGTATACGGAACCAATACTATAAAACCAGAAACTAATCCGGATTCTAAACCAGATTCTAAACCTAATACAAATCCAGATACGAAACCAGAAACTAAGCCTGATAATAATCAAGGAGCTAAACCAGAAACTAAGCCTGATAATAATCAAGGAGTTAAGCCAGAGACTAAGCCTGTTGAAAATGAGAATATAAATCAAAATATAAATTCAAATGAAAATCAAGATGCAAATACAAATCAAAAGGAAGAGGCAAATACCGTTAAGAATCAAGAAACTGAAAAAGAACAAAATCCTAAAACATTAGATGGAATACAGATTTATATCATATTATTAGGTTTAGGAGTTAGTTCTCTTATAGGAAGTCTGATTCTATTTAGAAAAAAAGAATTTAATTTATAAAGAGAGTGCTCAAACTAATAGATATAACTTTATTTAAAATAAGTATAAAAATAGAGAATATGCTGCCATTAAATGGTAAATATCCTCTATTTTTTGAAAAGTAGGATATTGATTTTTTAAGAGGAATGAGGGGGGCTCTCTTTTTAGGAGTGTTAGATGAAATTAGATTTGAAAAAGCGAAATATTTTTTTAGTATGTATCATGTTGCTTTCAAGTATAGTAATTGTTTATAGTCTAGCCAACATTGCTATATGGCTATGGGACGATTATAGGGTAATGAAAGAAGCAAATCAAATAGAACAAGAAACAGCTATGAGTCAAATAGAAGATATTGATGTAACAGAAGAGGAAAAGAAGGTAGAGGAGGAACAAATATCTGATTTTGACCCTTATTGGGATTTTGTGAAAATGAACTATTTACAAGTTGATTTTTCTAATTTAATAAAAGTCAATCCAGAGGTAGTAGCATGGATTTCCGTGGCTGGAACTAATATTAATTATCCTGTGGTTCATCATACAGATAATGAATATTATCTAAATCATACATTCAATGGCTCTAAAAATGGTGCAGGTTGGGTTTTTCTAGATTATCGCAATACAACTGAAAACCTAGACAAAAATACTATCATTTATGCACATAACAGAAAAGATGGCTCTATGTTTGGAAGTCTTAGGAATATATTAAATAGTGATTGGTATCAAAATAAAAGTAATTATGTGATAAAAATGTCTACGAAAAATGAAAATAATTTATGGCAAGTGTTTAGTGTATATCGAATTCCTGTTACAAATGACTATCTTCAGATAGATTTTTCCAAAGATGACATATTTTTGGCGTTTTTAAACAAAATAAAAGAACGTAGTATATATGATTTTAAAACTACAGTAAGTGTAAATGATAAAATACTGACACTTTCTACTTGTTATAATAAAAAAGAAAGAGTGGTAATGCATGCTAAGTTAATAAAAAGTCAGAAGAGATAGTATATTGATATATCTTACAATTTTCACATGTGAATAATGAATCATTGATACCATTAAAGTACCAATCAATTGCTCTACATATGCCTCCATGACTTACTAACAGAACATTCATATTAGAGTTTTGAAATTTCAGTTCATCTAAAAAATCGGATACTCTTTTATAGACACTTTTCATTGATTCTAATTCAGTGTATTTTAAATCAGAATTATAACTCCAAAATAGTTTCCATTCAATATCTTTGAAAGGAACTTTTTGATATATTCCCATATTTCTTTCTCTTAGTCTTTCTTCTATAACAGTAGGAATGCTTGCATCTAGATTTAATAATTCGAGCGTATGTTTTGCTCTTTCAATAGGGGAACAATAAGCTAAGTCAATATCTAATTGATTTAGTTGTTTACCAATAGTAATTGCTTGTTGTTTTCCTGTATTATTTAAAGGTTCATTTTCAGTGGCAATTATTTCATTTTTGCCCATATTAGTTTCACCATGTCTTATTACATACAAATTCATATTTGTTTCTCCTTTAAATTTTATTTGTTATCTAAATTATATCAGCTAATATAAAAATAGTCTATAATTTGATAATTTTAAGTTTAGTTTTTTTGAAGGAGCATACCATCAAAAACCGAAAGTTAGATTAGATAATAAATATGCAAAAATATTAATTATATGGTATACTAATTTTAAAATAAAAATAGGGAGAAAATATAAGCATGTTAGTAGAAAAAAACAAAGAATATACTGTAGATATTATAGATAATGGATTTGCAGGAGAAGGAATTGCAAAGATAAACAATTTTACTATTTTTGTTCCAAATAGCATTAAAGGTGAAAAAGTAAAAATAGTAATTGTAAAGGTCTTATCTTCACATGCCTTTGGTAAAATAATAGAAATCATTTCTTCTTCCAATCAAAGAATAGAAAGTGATTGTAACACCTATAAAAGATGTGGTGGTTGCAGTTTAAGACATATTCAGTATGAGGAAACTTTGAAGATAAAACAAAATGCAGTACAAAGTTTGGTAAATAAAACTTTAAACAATAAAGTAATAGTTGAACCAGTTTTAGGAATGGAGAATCCATATCATTATAGAAATAAAGCACAATATCCTATTGGTACTGATAAAAACGGTAAACCTGTTATGGGAGTGTTTGCTAATAGAACCCATGAAATTATACCAATTCAAACTTGTTTGATTCAAAATGAAAAAACAGAGGAATTGGCAAAATTCATTTTTGATTATATCGTAAAAAACAAAATTAGTATTTATGATGAAAAGACAAGAAAAGGTCTCATAAGACACATCGTAACAAAAATTGGCGTTAAGACTGACGAAATGATGTGTATATTAGTGATAAATGGAGAGAAAATACCGAAAGAAAAAGAATTAGTTAGCGAAATAACGAGGTATTTTCCCAAAGTAAGAACTATTATAAAAAATATGAATAGGAAAAATACCAATGTGATTTTAGGTCAACAAAATATTAATTTATATGGCGAGGGATATATCAAAGATGAATTAGGAGATTATGTGTTCAAGATTTCTCCTTTGTCTTTTTATCAGGTAAACCCATTACAGGCAGAACGCTTATACCAAATTGGGGTGGATGCGGCGAAAATATCAAAACAGGATATTGTTTTTGATTTATATTGCGGAATTGGTACGATTTCTTTGTTTATGTCTAAATTTGCTAAAAGAGTATATGGGATTGAAATTGTAAAAGAAGCAGTAGAAATGGCAAAGGAAAATGCTAGATTAAATCAAGTGAAAAATGTGGAGTTTATAGCAGGAGACGTGGAAGAAGCTTTTGATGATTTGCTTCATAATAGAAAAATAATACCAGATATTGTTATGGTAGATCCACCAAGAAAAGGTTTGGAACAAAGAAGTGTGGAGAATATTTTGGCAATGAGACCAAAACGATTGGTTTATATTAGTTGCAATCCTGCTACTTTGGTTAGGGATTTGGCTAAACTAGAAGTTTTGTATGAGGTGAAAGCTTTAAAACCAGTGGATATGTTTCCGTTTACGAGCCATGTGGAGTGTGTAGCAGTGTTACAATTAAAGCAAGACAGGTAATACTTGATTTTAATATAGTTTCAGAGATTATAACTTTTGAAGAAAAAGGCAGATTTGGAAAGGAAAAACATCAAAATTTTGGTGTGAAAGTTAAAGTAGTTACTTAAGTGGTAAGTGGAAACACATAAATTGATTTTTAGAAATTAAAGCAAAGTGTTTGAAATACTGGGAAAATTGAGATTGTATCTATGGTGAATATAACAGATATAGGTTGTGTTGATTAGTAGATATGATGTGAAGTTAGGTATTTCAAGAGATAGAAGAAATTTATTAAAATGAGTTATAGAGAATCTTTATAAAATGGGTGTCAGTAGATATGTGCTGATGCTTATTTTTTGTCCTATACATTTTAAAAACAATTTTAATCTCCAATAAAAATAATATCAAGAGTAAATAAACTCGTTATCACTCGCCCTTGACATTATTTCTATTGGAGATTTTGTGGCACTTAAGCAAATGTAAGGATAAATATGTTTTGTAAATATTGGTAAAACACTATGAAAAATTGTAAAATTGTGATATAAATTAGAAAAAAGGAGAAGAATATGGCGATTATAGAAGTAAAAAATTTAGTAAAAACATATAAAATTATAGAAAAGGAAGATGGACTATTAGGATATTTTAAAAACTTAATTAACCCAAAATATAAAGAATTTAAGGCAGTGAAAAATATAAAATTTAATATAGCTGAGGGAGAATTAGTAGGATATATAGGAGAAAATGGAGCAGGAAAATCAACTACAATAAAAATGCTTACAGGATTATTAACTCCTACATCTGGGGAAGTCTTAATAAATGGATTAGTACCAAATCAAAAGAGAATAGAAAATAATAAAAATATAGGTGCAGTATTTGGACAAAAAACACAATTATGGTGGGATTTACCTGTTATTGAATCTTTTAGATTGATTAAAAAAATGTACAAAGTTCCAGAAAGTGAATATAGAAAAAATCTAA
Organism: uncultured Clostridium sp.; assembly: GCA_948466095.1. GTDB lineage: Bacteria > Bacillota > Clostridia > TANB77 > CAG-508 > CAG-269. The sequence continues at coordinate 3,576 of CAOJZE010000009.1, read as the reverse complement.
AGATGTTTACTGAAATATTAGAACTAGAAGATTTGTTAGATAAGCAAGTTAAAAATTTAAGTTTAGGACAAAAAATGAGATGTGAAATTGCTGCAACATTTTTGCATAATCCTAAAATAGTTTATTTAGATGAGCCAACAATAGGGTTAGATGTTTTTGTTAAAGAAAATATAAGAAAGTTTATTAAAGATATAAACAAAGAAAAGAAAACAACAGTGATTCTTACAACTCATGATTTAAAAGATATTGAAGATGTTTGTGATAGAATAATTCTTTTAGATAAAGGTCAAATAATTTATGATGGAGAAAAACAAAAATTTAAAGATATTTATGGAAAATATGTTATAGCTAATCTTATAGTAAATTCTAAACAAGACAATATTAGTAATATTATAAAATTAAATGATTTTGAAATATTAGAAGAAACTGAAGATAGACTAAAAATAAAATTTAGTCATGATAAAATAACTATAGTAAAAATTATGAATGAAATTTCTAAATATTGTGTAATAGAAGATATACACATGAAAGAAACTGAACTAGAAGACATATTAAAAGAAATATATAGAGGAGTACATAACAATGATAAAAACAATGGTAGAGCTAGCAAAAATGCAATTTAAACAGTATAATATATATAAGTCAAATTTTTACCTCTTTACATTAAATAGAATTGTGGAAGTAGTAGTATATATTTTTGTATGGCAAGCAATTTATAATCAAACAGGTGATGCAGGAGGTTTTACAATATCACAAATGATAACTTACTATATCCTAGTAATATCATTTAGTTCAATAGCATTATGGGGAATAAATGAAGATATGGCGCATTCTATAAGAAATGGACAAATAAATAAAGAGTTATTAAATCCTATTTCCTATTTTAAATATTATTTTGGAGTTAACTTAGGAGAACTAGCTTTTGCAACAGTAATTGGTATAGCAACTTTTATTATATGTTCATTTTTTTGGAAGTTAACTTTGCCAACTAGTATAATAAATTTTGTGTGGTGTTTCTTTGTAATGGTTTTTGGAGTGCCGATATCTTTCTTTATACATTTGATAGTGGGGTCTGTAGGTTTTTATACTAATTCAATTTGGGGAATGCAAATTTTAAGAAAAGCAACGATTCAAATATTTTCAGGAATAATTGCACCTATTACATTATTCCCTTTATGGTTTCAAGAACTATCAAAATGGTTACCATTTAAAGAATTGATATATACTCCTGTTAATATATGGCTTGGAAATATTGATATAAATGAAATATTCTTCATAATTATTAAGCAAATAGCATGGGGAATTATTTTATATTTTATAGCAAAAATATTTTTTAATCATGCAGTGAAGAATATAACAATAAATGGAGGTTAGAATGAGCAAAATATTAAATAACATAAGTTTGTACTTATCTTTTCTAAAAATATCTTTAAAAGAAATCCTTATATATAGAATAGATTGTATTGCTGGAATCTTTTCGCAACTTGTAGTACAAGCTGTTAGTTTGATTTTTATATTTATTGTTTTTCATAATACAGAAAATATAGCAGGTTGGAATTTTGAACAAATTCTATTATTATATGGTGTAACAAGAATTTCAATTGGAATACAAGGATATTGCTTTGATGCTTTATATGATATTGGACCTAAATATATACGAAATGGAGAATTTGATAAAATTTTATTAAGACCTATACATCCTTTAATTTCTATTATAGGAGCATCAAGAGAGTTTGTATCAATAGCAGACTTTTTTATAGGATTAGGTATAACAATATATATGTTATATAAACTTGCTATACCTATAACTATATTATTAATTGTTAAAATTGTATTTTTTAGTATAGTAGGAGCATTAATAATTGGAGCAATTTTGACTATGTTTAGTATTTCATCATTTTGGACATATAGATCAAATGAAGTAATATGGTCATTTTATAGAATGTATACTTTTACAGAATATCCAATTAATATATATAATGGTTTTATAAAAATATTAATAACAGTTATTTTACCTTTTGCTTTTGTTGCATATTATCCAACAATGGACTATTTAGGGCTAAATCATTATATGATATACTTAGCTCCTATAATAGCAATTGTTTTATGGATAGTTGCTATTAAGTTATGGAATATTGCTTTAAATAAATACAGAAGTACAGGAACATAAAAATATAAGAATATGCAAACTAAGTAGACATAATTGTAATTTGATATAGAATCCCTCAATCAAAATTGAGGGCAGGAAAGCATGTTTAACACAATGCCCACACACATTGAAGGACAAGCCTTCAAGAGTTAATAAAGAAACAAAAATTTTAAGTAAATATGATGCAGAAATTCACCCAGTGAACTGGCTCAAACCCGCTATTCTTCGTTACAAATTAAAAATAGTGAACTAAAATTCCTAAAAAGTTCACTCATTTTAAGCAAAAGTTCACCGAGTGTACTTGAGTTTAATAAAATATTTTATATTTAGTTCACCAAGTGAACTTGCAGTTTTAGATTATTCTGGTGTTAGAATAGAAATATAGACACAAAATTTTACACTTACAAAAAAAGATGTTAAAATAAAAACAGAAAAGAGGTAAGTGTCTATGAGTAAACAATATAACAGTTATACAGAAGAATTTAAGAAAACAATAGTAGCCTTGTATGAATCAGGGAAAAAAGTAGCAGAGTTAGTAAGTGAATATGACCTAGAAAAAAAGTTAATATATAATTGGATAAAGAAATATGGAAAAGTAAAGACAGAAGCAGGATTTATAACAAATAATGATGAATTATTAAAACTAAAAAAAGAAAATATGAGATTACAAGAAGAAAATGAAATATTAAAAAAAGCAATGGTCATATTCACACAAAAATAGAAGATAAGATAAAATTTATTGATAGTATGAAAGATAAACACAATATAAGGCTTTTATGCAAATGTATGGGGATTCATCATTCAGTATATTACTATCATAAAAATAATAAAACTAATAAATATAAAGAAAATAATAAAGAGCTAGATAGACAAATAATAGAAATATATAATGAATCAAAAAGAAGATATGGATCACCAAAAATAAAGAAGGTACTAGAAAACAACGGAATGATGGTAAGCCAAAAACGAGTAGCAAGAAGGATGAACAAACTAGGAATACGAAGCATAGTAATGAAGAAGTATAATTATGCAGGAAACAAAAAAGTAGATGATACGAATAAACCAAACCTATTATCACAAGATTTCAAAGCAACAAAACCAAAAGAAAAATGGGTTGGAGATATAACATATATTTATACAAAAGAACTAGGCTGGACATATTTAGCTATAGTAATGGATTTATATGATTTAAAAATAGTAGGATATGCATATGGAAAGCATATGACATCCAATTTAGTAATACAAGCATTAAACAATGCTGTATGTAATGTAGGAATAGAAGAAGGAATGATATTTCATTCGGATTTAGAAGTCAATACACATCAAATGATTATGAAGAATTATTAAAAACACTAAAAATAAAGCATTCATATAGTAAAAAAGGATATCCATATGATAATGCAAGTATGGAAAGCTTCAATGCCATA
>CAOJZE010000008.1 GCA_948466095.1 uncultured Clostridium sp. | reverse complement strand
TCCCTTCTATTTCTGACAAGCCAACCACTAAAACACCGCTTGTGTATAATTTAACACCTGCTATACTACCGACTGGAATTACTTTTGTTCTAGGAAGAATATCAACATTAACATCTTTTAAAGAAATATTGTCAAATAAGCTCACCTCTAAAGTTGCTTTTCCTGATTTTGGGCTGATGGTATTGTTATTGGTACTTGATACGGTTTCCATTGTTTTTGAATCCAATTTAATATTGATACCTAACAAGGTTTTCATGGCAATATTTTCTCCTTCAAAAATGACTAAGTTGTCTGGAATATTCTCAATTGATAATGTATAGGCATAAATTACCATCAAAAAAAATACTAATATTAGCTTCGTTATTGTTTTTTTCATAAACTATCTCCTTAAGATTTCGCTATTATTAGTATTTACGCTATTTTTGTTTTTATTCAAATTTATAATTGTTCGCTTCGTCCCCACTTAATCCTCAATAAACTTTGCTTTTATTTCATCTGGGTCATTGTTTGTTTTGTACATGCCATAACGTTCTCTACCTAATGCTGTGAAATATTTAGAAGCTAATGAATTTTTATTGTTTTCTTTCACATATTTATATAGATTATCGGTTGCAGTTACATCGGTTTGTGTTACAATACTTCCATAAGACCCCATGATATATGGTTCTGTTTCACTTTGTTTGGGAAAAAAGTTTTTCGTTGCTCCATTATTATCTGTATAAGATTTTATCTCAAAGTCTATGTTGAAGGCTCCTTCTTTAATAGTAACACCGTTCTTTTAATAAATTATTGTCATTTGCTCTATGATATTGATTGTCATCTGTTATCATATAGATAGAATCTTCGTTTACGACTTCTTGATTTTTATTGTTGGTAATAATAGAATAGCCATTGTATATTTTGCCACCTATATTTAACCCTTGCATGAAGCTGATAATAGAGACATTATTGATAATTTTATCCCATTCATCTTCTCTTAACTTAGGCATTTGAAAGTTAGTTTGCACTCCTGTATAGTTATTATAGTTACCAATGGCTATGGATAAGTTTCTTTCAATGGAATAGCGAATCACTGCTAATCTTTGTTGATTGAAATTAGAGTTTGGGTCCTCTATATGTACATTATCATCAGATTGAAATATCTCATAATCGCCTAATTTATATGTTAATTTTTCTCCGTTTTCATCTTTATCTGTTAATTTCTCTCCTTTTTCATCTACTGCATCGCTTCCTTTTAAGTCACCTAACTTATAGCCATCTGTTTTTTGGGTAATACCATCAATATCCGTGTATTCACCATTTGAGTTTGTCACTTTCTCTGTAAAAACCTTTGCTTCTTTATAATATTGTATCGCTGTTTGGGCATTATCCTTAAATTTATCTGCAACGTATTTTTTTCCATTTAAAATAGAAAACCATTTAGCATTATCTTTATCATTATAATATTTAACACCATTTAGTTTTATATATGGATACTTTTTTAATTCCTTTCCTTCTGGATCAAATACACATTCTTCTGTTTTATCATTTCCCTCTATTTCAACTCCACGATAAGTAACTTTATCTCCTTGAAATTCAATATCATCTAACAAATATCCAGAATCAAATACCCATCTTTCATCGATTTTTCCTTGTATGGTAATATAATTATCCAAAGAATAAGTAATAACAAAATCATCATTACCTCGTTGATATCTACAACTATAATAGATATATGGTTTTACGCCTGAAAGCGTTTGTTCATTTTTGTAAGTTGCCTCTTTATTATGGGTATCACTTAAAATATCTGCATCACTCAGATTTTTAATCTCGTCATCCTCTATCCATTCATTAAAGTCTCTATTTGTATCATCTAACGTATTTGTATATGGTGAATAAATATAATATCCATCATACATCGTATATACTAAGGCTGGTACATATTCTGTTAAAATATCTTTATTATATCCAGCCATGTTAAAATTACTAGCTATTGAATTAAAAAATGTATTAGCAGAAGCCTCTATGTCTCGCAGTTTAGAGTTGGCTAAATCAGAGGAATCGCTATTAATGGTATTTAGTTGAAATGCTTTTAGAGCATCATAAGTAGCATTATCTAATTTGTTATCATACGATATTTGTAAATTTAGTGTTTTTACTTGATTTCCTATGTAGGAATTCAAAATCATAGAAATCGGTAATATGATAATGATAAATATGATAGCTAAATTCTGTAATTTCATCGTCATCTTTCCTTCGTATTAAATAAGCTTGTAATATATATTACAAGCTGTTTTTATTTTATTTTCCTGTTCCATTTGCTGTAACAATACCAGCATGTTCTGCTGCTATGGTATAAGTACCATTTCCTGTTACAGAATATAAGAAATTCTTTAATTGTTGTGCTGGCGTTGTACTTTTATTTCTTGCTCTAAATACAACAATATCTCCTTCTTTTAATGGTAATGTTCCATTTTCTTCTAAACGGTCTAGTATTTGTGATGTATACATTGCATAATATTCATTTTCTCCAATCTTTGTTGCCTTTGCTTGGGATGTTTTTTTACCTGGATTTTCATCTAATACTTTTACTTCCATTTCTACATCATAGGCATTTCCTGTGGAAGAAATGGTTTCCACATATTTACTATATTGATCCATTGTTAATTTTCCTGCTGTTCTAGCATTATCTACTACTTCTGTTGTAGCTGTTTCGACAGTCAATTGTGAAATATCATCTGTTCTATCTGCCATTGTCATGAGTGGAAAAACAAACATTAAAATTGCTACTAATCCTATTACGACTACTATTGTTAATGTATCTCCCATTTTATCCTCCTTCTTACGCTTTGGTAAGCGTAGTTAGATTCTTCTAGCTATTATTGTTTGGTATATGTTATGACTCTTTTTTTATTTTTATTTGCATTTGATTTATTATCTGTTTCAGCACTTTGAATTTCTTCTTGATAGTACACACCTAAACTTTCTTCAAAAGCCTCTTCCTTTAATATTCTTTGGTAAATTCCTTGTCCCTCGAGAGTAATCCCAGCATCCTTAAAAATTTTTAATTTTGGATCCGTTACGTCACTATAACCATATAATAGAAGCTCAATAAATTGCTCCTTTTGTGCATCACTTCCCAATACCTCTTTCTCTAAATCAATGAAAAATATATCTTTTTGTACACCATTAATTACTTTTTTATATAAACCATCATCCCCAATATTTTTAAATACTATCTTATAGTTTTCTTTATAAGCTTTATAAATAGAAGGAATGATAGTTTCTGCTCTCACAATTCTTTTCGTTGTTTGATTGTCCTCTACATAGGTATAATCATATTCTCTGTCTGTATAATCTAATAGAACTTGAGATGTTCGTCTTGCTTCTCCAAAGGCATTGATACTAATGGACAATGCTATAACAAATACTAATACACCAAATGCCATTTGCAAAGCTTCTGTTGCATTTTCCATAAAGTACCTCCTTTACTTTATTGAGCAGGGGAAATTACAATTTTATCAATTAATCCAGTCTTTGTATCAGTTATTTTACACTCTACTCTATAGCTTTTCCCTGTTAGAGCTTTTGTAGTTATTGATGTGATTTTGTCGTTTGGTACCGTTCCCTTTTGCCAAGTCACATTTTCCTGAGTACCAGTAACTGAAACAAAAACTTGTTTACTAGTATCATCTTGATTCGCTATATTATTTTGTACAACCCTATTTAACAGTGAATTTACTTCACTGCCTCTCACATGTTCTCCTTCAAAACTAGTGAATTTTTCATTAAACTGTAATACCTCTACCTCTGATAAATTACTACTTTTCGTAATTTCTGATGCCTGATTAAAAATGAAAATTCCCAATGATATAATTAAAATTGATAATAAGATAGCTCCTGCTATAATTAGTGCTTTTGACGCATTCTCCATAATTTTTTCCTCCTCGAAACTTTGACTTTTGTTTTTATTTTATTGCGTTATCTGTTCAAATAACATATATTTTACTTTATTTGTAGCTTTGTGATATTCCAATTTTGTACATTTGAATTTTATTTCACTATAAAACTGCACAAACTTGTCCATTCCACCAATATACAATGTTTCCATAGCATATGTTTTCTCATTGTCTTGCATTTTTATATCAATCTGAATTGAATTATTATCATTACTGATGTATTTTCCTTTATCATCTTTTGGTACATCGTTATTTTGGTTATTATCTATCGCTTTATTGATAATTGTGGTTAGCTCTGCACCATGAATTTCTTGTCCATCATAACTCTCAAATTGCTTATTTTCTCTTTGCGCTTCATAGTAATTTGCCTTATAATTTAAGTACATATACGAAATTCCTACAACGATTATAACTGTTATTAAAAAAAATACTGCTAACTTTTTCATATCCTATCCTTTTTATTATATCATTTCACACAAAAATTTTCAACTCTTTTTTGTGAAAAATTTGTAAAATTTTATTCTTTTTCTTTTGTAAACTCAACATAATAAACTCTTTGTGTTTTGGTACTTATGGATACTTTACATTGATAACTCATTGAAGATTTTCTTAAAGCTTCTTGTATCACTTTATCATATGATTTTTTGCCTTCCATAAATTGATTGTCTAAACCGTAATTCAGAATAATTACTTACTTTCACTGAAATATAATTGTCATTTCCATTTGTCTTATTCTGTCTTTTATTAAACTCATAATATTTATTATTTTCTGTTGCTAAATTTGTGACTGTAACTACATCATAAATCGTACATTTCTTTCCTTCATACGAAGTAAATTGACTATTGAATTGTTCTATTTGCTGTTCGTCATTTTGTTTGTGTATTTCTGCAGACGTACTTCCAAATGACACAAATAAATATACTGCTAAAGATATAATTAATATTCCTATTAATACACCTGCTGCCATAAGCAATGCTTTGGATGCGTTCTCCATATTTTTACTCCTATCATTTATTCAAATTTTCCAGTAAATTCAAATTTCATTTTAGTAATCCTTCCTGTTTTTGAGTCGTATGTTGTATTATTAGTGATACAATCAAATCTTGCTCTTTTAAAAGCTACATATTCATAATATTGACATACCTTTTTTTTATATTGATTTTTAATATCATTCATATTTCTTACTTTTTCACTTTTACAAGCACTATTAAAATTTCTAACTGCCTCTTCTTCATCTAAATTATTAAAGATTTCATTAAATCCTGCTACTAAATTGTTTAAAGCGTCCTCACCTAATTCTTTTTCATATTCTTGTATCGTATCATAAAAATCTGTTTTAAATTCATTGTTTGTATCACTTATAGTATATTTATTCTTAATTAAGTGGTTATTATTGTAATTACTAGGAGCATAAAAATCTCCTTGTCTTCCTTTTAAATCAACTTCTATTGTCATCGGTGCATAAGCCAAATATTGTCCTTCATTTTTTCCTATTCCCTTTGTAGACTTTCTTTTATTATAATCCACTACTCGGTTCATCAAAGAATACAGCTCACTACCTCTTACATTTTTTCTGTTATATGTCTCATACTGATTATTAAACTCAATCACTTGTGCTTCCTTTGTACTTTGTGTATCTGTTTTTTGATAACTCGACAAATTATTAAACATCAATAGCAAAGCACCAATAATCAATAATGCAATTAAAACACTTCCTGCCATAATTAAGGCTTTTGATGCATTCTCCATTTAAGAATTCCTCCTTATTTATTTCATTGCTGTCATGTTACTAAATGCTGTTGACATACTGGTTAATCCGATAAATACCAATGGAACAATTAAATAGCCAACAAACATACATACCATAGGAGCAAAACCAATAACTTTTCCTATCATTCCTTTTCTTTTGATTAATCTTTCATTGGATTCTTTTCTCTTTTCTTGATAATAATCTCTTTCAGAATCCAATTCATCAAAAGCATCTACAATTGGTATTTTTTCTACAGCTGCTTGCATACTTTCAATGATTCGAATAAATTGCATATAACTTACTTCTTCTTTCATAGCTTCTAATGCTTCCCATGCTCCTGCTTCATAGTTGTTCACACATCTTGTAATTGGCGCTTTGAAAATATTCGAATATCTTTCTAACCATTCCAAAATAATTTCAACATTTACTCTTTCAATTCTCATCAGCATTAATATAATGGTTTGGAATTGCATCACTTCGTCTTCCATTTCCAATTGTCTCATTTTTACTTGGAATATTAATAACCAAATTGGTGCCATGTAAGCAATTACTGAAAATACAAATGCTAATAATATTTCAAACCATTGCAAATACTCACTATTAATAATTTGCAACTTGCCTTCAATTCTTTCTACTACTTTTTTAATTTCTGCATCATCTGCTTCTTCGTAGTATTTCAGTCTTCTGACTGCTCTTTCTATTTCTTTTTTTTCTGTTTTTAGTTTTCCTCTAAATTGATCTAAAACTTTATTGTCTTCTTCTGTTACTTGCATTGCTTTCTTTTCATCTTTTTCTGACAATTCCCCCATAATGTTATAGTCAGTCGTTGGTTCGGTATAGATATAATCAACGGCAACGACATGTAATTGGGCAAATAAAATAACAGAAGCAATACAAGTTACAATTGCCATGGTAATTCGATTAATATACACCCATTCCATTTTTAAATGAGAAGCTGCATCTTTTAAATATTGTTGTACTTTTCTATATTCTTTTGTTCCCACTCTTGGTAGGAATAAATCGACTATTTTCTTAACGATTTTCTTTTTGTATAATTTGGCTTGCCATGGATTTTCTGTATTTTTTATATTCATTCCTGTGGATCCATTGTCTTTTAATTTCCTAACTAATATATAAGAAGCAAAAGTTAAAATCATAATTAAAATCTGTACAATCATACCTGGTTTTCCTTGATACCAGCTTGCCACAAAAGAAAAGTTATGAACTGCCCAATTTTTTAATGGTTCTAATAACAAGACTGGCGCAATCGAAATAACAGATAAACTTTGAAATACATAATTTAATTTATCTCTTTTTAAAATTTCCAATTGCATTTCTTGTGTGATATTATTAACATTTTTTAAATATAGAGATGCTTTATCTACCTTTCTATCACCAAATTCTTTGGTCAAATAAGAAACTCCTGCAAATTCCTTCAAAAAACTATTGGGTGCAATGTCATAATATTTCTCTAATTCTGTTTCTGGATCTTCTGAAATCAAGATTTCATATATTTTTTCTCCTTGTCTTGAAACACTCATTTCATCATCTTGGGATACTTGATAAATTGCCTCTTCTACCATGTTGTATTCATGATAAGCATGTCTAATTTCAGAAAAAAATTCAATTTGCTCTTTTAAAATTTTATCATCCATTTTATCCACTGAACCATCAATTAGAACATCTATCATAAATACTTCGAATATGATTAAAATAAACATCAATAAGTAATTAGAAGATGTCATCCAAATAGTTATCAGAAATAATGGTAGTAAAATAACAAGTGCTTTGGTTAATATTTTAGCTGTTCCTTTTCTGGTATTATATTCATCGTCTACATTAACAATTTCTAATCTTCTTCTTACTTTTAAAAGATACCTTTTAATAATCGGCATTTTTAGGTAGGTAAGATATAATTTTTGAAATAATATTTCTGCTGAAAATTTATTTTCTTTAGTTCCTTGTTGTAATTCTTGTATCTTTTTATATTCAGACTTTTGCATTTTTTTGGAAAGTATTACATAAGCAATGATAATCAACACAAATGCCCCTGCTGAACCACCCATTAAGTAAAAAATCATCGTATTACTCACTTGTTATCTCACCTCTTCTCTTGGGACATGGGGACGTAGATAATGTCCCCCTTCATCCCTTCTTTAATTTGTATTTGGATATTGTCTGGGTAGGGACATTATCTACGTCCCCATGTCCCAAGCTCCCTATACTTCTGTTTTTGGTTTTCTTCCTCTTCTTTTTGGTTTTTCTTCCGTTGCTGAGCTACTGACTGAAACCGTTTGTCTTGTCTTATTTTTCCAATGTTTTTCCACAAATTGGTCAAACTTTTCTAAATCTGTTTCATCCATGTTGGCTCTCATTTCTTTTAAATTCTCTTCTGTAATTGGATTGGTTATAATGTATTCGCCATCTACATATTCTAATATATTTCTATATAAGTACAATTGTCTATCTGTTATTTTTTCAAAATAGCGTGTTGCATTATCAAAGAATTTATCAAATTTTCCTTCTAAGGTTTTTTCTTTTCTGTGGTCAAAAGTATATTCATTTTTTTCTTCTACTGGTATACATTCTGTAATTCTTTCTACATATCTTTTCCCTCTAAAGTCTTTGGTTAAGTGAATATCAAAGTTTAATACTTGTACAACTTGCTCTTCTGCTGTTTTTTCATTTTTAAATACGCCTGTTCTTAACATAGAGTTTCGCAAGGCTGTTACTAAGTTTGGAAATGTTTTTGCGTGGTGTGTAAATAAAGTAAACTTAGAAGCAACTTGGGCTGCTTGTATCATCCAAGATGCTACGGGGTCTGTTGCAACCTCTCCGGATAATATTTACCGAACCGTCAGTTTTCTTTTGAACGTCCAAACCTTCTTGTCCTGATATGGTTTCAGTTTCTCGAAAGGTTAAGATGTTTCTTGTTGGATAAATCTTTCTTAAGTGAAGCTCGAAAGCTGTTTCCTGAACACGAATATTCATGGTTTCGTAAATATTTTCTATCATTCCCATTAGCATGGTGGTTTTACCACAACCTTGTTCACCAGTAATGGATATAATTCTAGCTCCTTTTACTAAATATTTTAGTAACTCAATGGATTCATCACAGCCAGGCTCTCCTTTAAACCATTGCTCTAGTGTAGAACGCTTTACATCGAACTTTCTTACAAAAAATGCCCATGTTTCAGAGAAACTTGGTCTTACAACAACGACACGGGAACCGTCTTTCATTTCATTGATTTTATAACCATTAGTGTCTGACAATTGTCCTGGATTGTTGTATTTATAGATATTTTGGCATACTCTTTTTAGCTCTCCTTCTGTTCCAAAAGATAAAAAGGCTAAACGGATTGATTTACCTTGGAAAAATATCCAGATACTATCACAGGCTCTTGGCACTTTGTGCTCTGTTACTTGTTCTAGGTAATCTCCATCTGTTTGTGCTACTTGACTTAAAAAACTTTCTGGAAGACCAGATACACCTCCTGATATACCATCTATGTTCATATCTCTTACTTCATCAATACTGCTATATCCTTTGTAATGTTGATAAATTCTTTGTGTAACCACCCATAATTTTTCTTCAAAAGATAGTAAAATGCTTTCTTTTTCATAAATATCTTATATTTGTTGTCTGGTTTTGTGATAATAAGGTTTTGTTTGTGGTTGTTGTTATTTTTTTGTTGGTATTTTTTATTTTTTAATTAGCTCTGTTAAGGCTTCATAACCAAATTCTTTTTTATACATAAATATTAATATGTCAAATTTATCTTGTGGTGTTAGAAGAGAAGGAATATCAAATGGAATTGCTTTTGATATATTGCTTTCTGTAACACCATATTCTTTTTCTAATAAATCAAAAATCAATTCTTTTACATATTTTTTGTCATTTACGTCTCCATAGGTACAACCTTTTAAAGCTTTTTTTAAGGCGTACTTTTTGTTTTTTCTTCTTTTTAATTCTTCTTCTGAAAGACCTATATCATATAAATTGATTTTTGTAATTTCATCTAGCCTTTTTTTCACGAATTCAATCATTTTTTGTATGGTATATGTTTTATCATCTACATCAATTTGTATTTCTACTTCTGCATTTTTCTTTTTCTGAATATTATAAAAGATAAAATATACCGCAGCTGCTATTACTACTAATATTAATATGATGTTTGTTATGGCCATCTAGTTTTTCCTCCTTATATCTTCATTGATAAATCCTGCAATCGATATATTATGTTGTTAGCTGTTCTTTTTATTTCCGAGAAAAAGAACCCATTTCTCTCATCTTGGTCTGTTTTTCTAAGCTTTAGAAATAAATCTGGCACAGCTGCTTCTTCACATGCTTCGAAAAATAACGTATTGTATGGAATTGTTGAAACTTTATTTTTTTCTCCTAAATATCTAGTTACATTTTTGATGTTATATTTTGAATATCTATCATATCTCCCTAATAACACCAATGTTTTTTTAGATTTGAATAGTGAATTTTGTTCTCTTATCTTTAAAAAGTTATTAATACTTGCCAATCTTTGACTTAAACTTGCTACAATCAAATCAGATTTTTGTATGATGGCTTCTGCTATATCTTTTTTCATTCTTTTGTCTAAATCTACAAATACTAAATCATAATAATTGTTGGCTAAGTTAATAATATCAGGATAATATTCTTTAATTTCATCATATTCTTCTTGTGTTCCTTTGAAAGTTGGTAATATTTCTAATCTGTCTTTAAATATGATTTTGGTATAGTTAGTAATATATTCTGGTGATAGCTTATTACTTTTCATTACTTTCGCTAATCCTGCTATTCCTTCTTCCATTGCTATATTGGTATTTGGTCCAAATAGTCCTCGATTTTTTTGTGTTTTGTTAGTTGCCTCCCAAAAACAGTTATCTAAATTTTCATCTTTATAGCCAGTTGAGAAGACTAATATTTTATAATTATGTTCTATTGCTAAATAGGTACATATGGATATTAAGGATAAGGTTTTTCCTGTTTGTTCTCTTCCTTTATTCCAAAAAGTTACAATTGACATTTTTTCTCATTCCCTTCTCTTACAAGTCTTATCCAATTTTCTCAACGGTTTTTATGACTTTTCTAATGTTAGCTTCACTTACATTTCCTAAAATTTCTTCTGCTAAATAAGCTAAGCCATCTTTATAGGAAACACTTAATTTTTTAAATCTGATTTTGGCTACTCTTTGATTTTCGTAAAGAACACTTAAATCACCGTTTTCAATTGGAAAATAAATTCTATAATCGTTCCACATTATCTTATAGCCCAAAGAAAGAAAATTTAAATAATCATCTTCTTCTTTTAGCATATCTTTTGAGAATAAAACTTTGGTTAGATTTACTATGTTTTGTACTCCGTTTAGAATCTCCATTCCCTTTTTTAAAGAATAGTTATCAAAAGATGTTACAAAATAGTTTTTGTCTGCCTGTTCTAATTGGAAATTTTTTAGACCCTGTACGTTGTCTGTGTCAATAAACATGATGTCATATTCCATTTCTTGTCTTTCCCCTATACCTAAATACTGTTTTATGTCCTCTGTGCTAGAAAATCCAACCGCCACATCAATTTCTTCAAAATTGGTAACATATTTCATAGTAGGGTTTATGGCTGGTACAATATATCTAGCCTTTTGATTTATTGTGGCATCCATTATTAGTACTTTTTGATTTAATAATGTTAATATTTTAGCTGTATACAGCATTAAATCGGTTTTATCATATGCTCCTATAAACCCTATCTTCTTCATGTGTGTTCTCTCCTTTTTTCTAATCGATTACTCCTGCTAAAGAATCTAAATATTCTTTTCTAGAATTTTTAGAATTGGTAATACTTTCTTGCATATTCGTTTCTAAGTTTGATTGTGCTTGGTCTCCTTGACTGCTAATAGCACCATTAATGTGGTTATTTCTCAAGTCTGATGCATTTGTATTATTATATCTAGCAGCAATTTCATTCATTGCTTTTTCTAAGATGTTTGGATCACTTTTTAATAATGCTGATGTGCTTCCATTAACTGGATAGGTTGGTGTTGCTGGTTCTTGCATACCTGCTTCTGTGTATTTCGTAGCATATAGTTTAGCACCTTTAATTTTATAAGCCTCAATGATAGCACAACTCATATGTAAGATCTCACCTTCTGATAAATTAACCCAAATCGTACTTTGTGAATCAACTCCACCGATATTTGGTACCTCTACTTCTTTTTTAGCAATGACTATGTAGTCTTGTCCAGATGGCAACATAAGTCTAATATCTATGTAATCACCTGTTACTAAATCCATTGGCAAAACTAGCATATTATATTCTTGTTTTCTAACATCATTTTGTACAGGATTATCGCTCTTGCTTAGCAATTCTGTAGTAATTAATGTATTTTTTTTCATGGTTACTTTTGCTACTAATGGTACACTATTTAATTCAAGATATTCTTTGTTATCTGTTTTTTCATTATTTCTTTTGTTTTTATCAATATAATAATTATCTGTTTCTTCTTGGAATACTTTGTATTCTACACCCTCTATTTTTACCCATAATTGTGGATTATTTTCACTGTCATATTTGGTGTAAATGTCATTTCCTGCTTTATCTTGTAAAGCATAATTTTCAATTAAACTAATATCGCTTGTCGCATTGCTTGGTACAAGATTTCTATTAACTGTTTGTGGTGTTAACATATCAGATGTAATGACTTGTCCTGAACTAACATCTTGATTTAACACAATAGCTTTTACACTTGCTTTTAATTGTTCTTGCTCCTTTTTCACTTTATTCATTAATTGCATAATTAAAAATGCTATGATTAATCCTGCTATTAATAACATGGTTATCATACCTAATAAAAATGAGTTTCTTGCTTTTCTTTGCATTGGATTTGTTGCCATGACAAATTCCTCCTTAAAATTTATTTTTCTTTACTTTTTTTACAAAATATTCATCTATTTTATTGTAACGCAAATGGATTTCAAAAGCAACGAATTCAAGCGTTGTTACTAAAAGTTAATACGTTTGTAATGCATTTGTAATATTTCTATTGTTTAAAAGTAAATACTAAAAAGAAGGTTTCCTCTTGCAAAACCTTCTTTCTCGTTATTAAATTTTTTGTAGCACTTTTGCTACACCCTCCTCATTGTTGGAAGTTGTTACATCATCCGCTATTTGGGTTATTTCCGGTGTACTTCCTCCCATTGCAACTCCTAATCCTGCCTCTTGTATCATTTTCTTATCATTCACATTGTCGCCGATTGCTACTATTTCCTCTTTGCTAATATTTAATTTTTGCATTAAAAATTCTATGGCATTCCATTTATCAACATTTTGTATGGTTATTTCTGTATAATAATAAGCAATGGTTATTTCCTCCGTTCCTTGTTTAATTGTTTTTCTGGACATATGCGAAACATCTAATACTTCAATTCCTTGTATTTTTCTCAATTTTCTAATAATGGATTGAAAAACTGTTTGATTATCATCACAAATTGTTATTTTTAAATATTTTTCTTCTTTTTTATTTTTTACATATTCATACATATTTTGAATCATACTAATTTTAGTTTGCTTACTTTCTTCTTTTTTTAAATTTTCTTTTTGATAATATAAAACATTGTATTTTAACGCAGTCGCCAAAATCGTCTGGTCTGTGTATACATTGTAACTAATGCTATTTTCTTCACATATTTTAATAATTTCTAATACTTTATTTTTCGGTAAGAATCTATCGTATATAATTTCGTTTTTTTTCATATCATAAATTAAAGCACCATTTCCCGCTATAAAATAATTTTCACTTCCAATTTCTTTGGCAATCGTTTTGATAGAATCTATTGGTCTTCCTGATGCTATGATGACATCTATTCCTCTATCTATTGTTTGTCGAATGATATTTTTTGTGTTTTCGGTTACGATTCCATACGAATTTAACATTGTCCCATCTAAATCAACAACTACTAATTTATACATATTTCCTCACTCCTTAGTTTTGACTTTTATTATAACTTTTAACATTTTAATTTGCAACTGGTTTTTTGATTTATTTTAACTAATTGTTACTATTTAGCCAATACTGTTAACCTAAACATCTCTTGTCCTAAAAGTTTATATATTTTTAATAAAAACCAATAGGGCTAATTCTGGAAAAAATTGTTTGTTTATTTTTATCTTTTTTTGCAAATGATAGTATTAGAAAAAGCAAAGGTTTTTTCTATATGTAATATTACAGGAGGTGAAAAAACGATGGCAACAAATTCAAACAAAAAATTAGTTCCAGAAGCTATGTCTGCTTTAGATAAGTTCAAATATGAAGTAGCTAGTGAAGTTGGTGTTAATTTAAAAGACGGATATAATGGAGATATCTCAGCTAAAGATGCTGGTAGAATCGGTGGTAACATGGTTAGAAAAATGATACAACAAGCTGAACAACAAATGAAATAGTTTCATTTTTAGTTACTAATCTTCATTTTGGTAGGAAGTTAAATTTTGTTTTTATTATTTTATTTATAAAATACATAAAGGCAGGATTTGATTTCCTGCCTTTTTTATATTGTAGGAAAGTTCTCCTAGCAGGAGAACTTTCCATACAAGATAAATATGAGAATTTATAGAATTTCTTTGCGTTTGCCACTGCTTAGAAATTCTTAAATTCGTTTCTTATACCCTATAAAATGCTAACTGCATTTATTGGTTTTACGCTTCTGGTTCTACTAAACCATAATTTTTTCCATCTTTCAATTTATGTATGGCATTTACTTTTCCTGTTTCAACATTAATAAATACTAAGAAATTATGACTTGGTTTTTCCTTTAATTTTAAAACAGCATCTTCTGGTAACATTGGTTTAATTTCATAATAAGATGTTTTGACAATTTCGTCTCTTATTTCAGCAATTGGGTCAGTTTGTGTTTCCATGTTTTTAATAGAAGAATCTTTCATCATTTTTTCTTTTTTGGTTTTGGCTTTTCTGATTTGTCCTTCTAAGATGTCAATATCTTTGTCAATAGAGGCATACATGTCTTTGTCTTCTGTTACCGCTCTGTATTTTTCCCCATTTGCTGTTACATAAATTTCTGCTATTTGCTCATTTTTTTCTGTTTTTAAAGTAACGTCTGCTTCTGCTTCTTCAAAATACTTATCTATTCTGTCTAATTTTCTTTCTACATAATCATGAATTGCTTCTGTTATCTTTAGTTCCTTTCCTGTTATTTTTATTTTCATAAAAATCTCTCCTTTCTTTTATGGTCTTATTATATACATTAATTTTATCCTTGTCAAACTGTATTTTTTAAGTTTCAATTCTTTAATATGTTCTTCAAATGTATTTTCATAATAAAGACATTACAGATTTTAGATGAACTAAGCTTTTCTAGAAACTCTATTATACAAAAAAGTATTTCTATACAAAAAACTCTCTTCTTTATTTTATATAAATAGCAAATGTGACAAATTGGGGCGCCCCTCTTGTCACAAAAATAAATCCTCTAACTTATATTCTTTTTCTAGCTTCTCATTAAAATAAAGTTTACTTACTAACTTGAACTCTTCTAAAGCCCCGTCTTTTAAATCAAAAGAATACAATTTTTTAGGAGGAGCTGTTACAGTATATTTGATAGCATTTAACGTACTCTCACTAATTTGTATGGTGCTAGTATCTTGCTTTCCGCATATTTTACATGTTAACCCATTATCTTTTAGGCTAAAATAAGTCAAGTTCTCTTTTTCTTGACAATTCGTACATTGCATTACTTGTGGCGTAAATCCTAAAATGCACAACAAACGCAATTTAAACACACCTAATATCATATCCAAATTTTTATCTGTTTCAGAAATGATATAAAGTGTATTTAATAATAATTGTAATATATGGTAACAATTCTGATTTTCATGTGTCACATCTTGCACGATTTTATTGATATGTACAGCATATTTTAATTTATCTAAGTCAATTCTTAGATTATAAAACACTTCAATTGGCTCTACTGAGTTGATATGATAGGTTTGAGAACCTTTATAGACTAAATATTCGCCAAAGCAAAACATCTGTGTCCCAGCCAAAAGAGCACTTTTCGGTCTTCTTGCTCCTTTGGCTACACATGAGATTTTGCCGAACATTTGGCGTTAATACTGTCAACATTTTGTCAAAATCTCCCATATTATTTTCTGCCAATACAATTCCATTTATTTTTACATTTGCCATTTCAAATCTGATTCCTTCCTAAGTGCTAAGGTCATCCTCCAATCCCTCTTTTACAGATTTTACAGAGTCTCCTTCTATTCCTTTTTCTATATCTTCAATTTGTTTTAATTCCATAAAGGCATTAATATCTCCTGTATTTTTAAAGGTTTCCCATGCTATTTTCTTAATCATAAGTTTCACTTCCTTTAATTTTATCTTTTGCAATTTTGTGGTTTTTTATACCATTTATTTTTTATCGATTGATAGAACTCTATTATTTCAATTTGAATTTAGTTACAATCGAATCATTGGATTGCCAATCTATTTTTACTTTTACCCAAGTTTTCAAATTTATCTTCCTGCCAAAATTCTCCTCCATATCGATTCTAGCAGCTCTTCCAATTCGTTTCAACATTTCTCCATTTTTTCCTATAATGATTCCTTTATGAGATTCTCTCAAACAATAAATCGTAGCTTCTATATCGTAGATTTCTTCCCCTTGCTTATTTTTTCTTGGTTTCATTTTTTCCACTTCTATATAAATACCATGAGGAACTTCATCTTGTAATAGTTTTAACGCTTTTTCTCGAATCGTCTCTTCTGCTAATTGTCTTAGTGTTTGGTCGGTATACTCCTCTATATCATAATATGCTGGACCAGGTTTTAAGTGCTTTTCAATTTCATCCAAAATAACCTCTTTGTATTTATGGTTAGTAGCCGAAATAGGAATAACAGCTTCAAAATCATATTCTTTTCGGTACAAATCAATTAAACTCAAAAGCGTATCTCTTTGTACCAAATCAATTTTATTAATAATCAAAATTGTCTTTCTTTTTGCCTCTTTTATTTTATCTAAAATAATCGTATCGCCCCTACCAATTTCTTTACTCGTCGCTTCTATCAAAAACAGGACAATATCGCTATCTGGTATACTGGAAAAAGAAGTCTCTACCATTGCTTCATTCAATTTCGTTTTCGGTTTGTGAATACCAGGTGTATCCGTAAAAATAATCTGACTATTCTCTCGATTCACAATTCCCTTAATAGCTGTTCTCGTTGTTTGCACTTTATTCGTAATAGCAGCAACTTTTTCTCCCACCAACAAATTCAATAAAGTCGACTTTCCCACATTCGTTCTTCCAATTAATGTTACAAAACCTGATTTAAACTCTTCTTTCATTATTCCATATTTCTCCTTTTTTTGGGATGGGCACTCTGGGACAGGCACAAACGCCCCATCTGTGTTTGCTTCTTGGGCACTTTGTGCATGTCCCAGAGTGCCCACTTTTTATCTATTATACACTATTTTTTTGCTAAATTTGTAGAATTTGAAAATTTTTTTCAAAAGTTTTTTTCTGTGGTTGTTTCAATGCATTTTTCTTTTTATTCTAGGAGGCTCAAAAGGCTTCCCTCTAAATAGAAGAAAAAAACTAAAAAGTTTAGTTTCTTCTAGAACTTTTTAGTTTTTTATCCTACTGACTGCTAATCCATCACCAACCTCTAAAATTTTTGTTTCAAGATTAGGATTTTCGCTAACTTGTTTGATATATTCTCTTAAATTTCTGACTGCTGTACGTTGTTTGTGTTTATTATAGTCACTCATGACATAACCTTTGTATAAAATATTGTCAGCAAAAATAATACCATCTGGTTGAATCATTCTTAGAGACTCTTTTAAGAAAAAAGGATATTTTCCTGGCAGCATCTATAAAAATGGCATCATATTTTTCATTTAAAGTTGGTAGAATCTCGACCGCATCTCCTTCATAGATACGGATTTTATCCTCTACTCCTACTTTTTTGATATTTTCTTTTGCCTCTTTTACTCTTTCCTGTTCTCTTTCTATGGTATCAATATGTCCATTTTCTGCTAAAAATTTGGCGAAGCATATCGCAGAGTATCCTACTGCTGTTCCTATTTCTAGCATTTTTTCTGGCTTTCTTTTGGTTAAATATTCTCCCATTATTTCTAATGTCTCGTCCATGATGATTGGTATGCGTTCTTCTAATGCTTTTTGCTTGATTTTTTCTAATTCTTTTTTATCTGTCATAGAGATAAATCATCCTCTCTGGAACTACTATTTGGTTTTTTTCTTCCATATTGGTCTTTTACCCAATTTCCAAAAAACATTTGATATTTTGAATCTGGGAATACTTTTTTTAATTTTGCTACGGTTTCTTCCTCAGGAAATCCATAATTCATTAATCTTTTTATTTCAGCATGAATATCTTTTCTTTCAATAGTATCTGTGTCATTTCGTTTCCTTTCTATATATTTTTTTCGCACTTGTTCTGATTCAAATTTAGCTTCAAATTTTTGGAAAGCTTTTCTTGCTTTTTCACTATTTGAAGAATATATTAATTTCTTTTTATTCCTTTCTCTCATACTATCACTCCTCATTTCATATTATTTCTCGTTGCTCTTTCTCTTTCCTTACTATCCAAAATTTTCTTTCTCAATCTAATATTCTCAGGTGTAATCTCAACCAACTCATCATCTTGAATAAATTCAATCGCCTTTTCCAAAGACATTTGAATTGGTGGTACCAAACGAAGGGCTTCATCCGAACCAGAAGCTCTGGTATTGGTCAAATGTTTCTCTTTGCATACATTAATCGCCAAATCTTCTCCTCTTGCATTTAATCCCACAATCATTCCCTCATAAACTTCCACACCTGGTCCAATGAACAAATCTCCTTTGTCCTGTGCATTGTATAATCCATAAGTTACTGATTTTCCATTTTCAAAAGCAATAATCGTTCCTCTCACTCTAGCTTGAATTTCTCCTTTAAATGGTTCATAAGAATCAAAGATGTGGTTCATCGTGCCTTCTCCTTTGGTGTCTGTCAAGAATTCAGTTCGATAACCAATCAATCCTCTTGCTGGTATCTTAAATTCAATTTTGGTATGGCCGTCTTCTGCTGGCTCCATATTGGTCATTTCGGCTTTTCTTTTTCCTAATTTTTCAATCACATTTCCCACACAATCATCTGGTACATTAACTACCAATTGTTCCATTGGTTCACATTTTACACCATCGATTTCTTTGAAAATAACTTTTGGTCTAGAAACCATTAGTTCAAATCCTTCTCTTCTCATGGTTTCAATTAGGACAGATAGATGAAGCTCCCCTCTACCAGATACTTCAAAAGAATCTGGTGATTCCGTTTCTTTTACTCGTAAAGATACATTCCTCTCTAATTCTTTGAATAATCTATCTCTAATATGTCTAGAGGTTATAAATTGTCCTTCTTTTCCT
The DNA here is from genome assembly GCA_948466095.1 of uncultured Clostridium sp. GTDB lineage: Bacteria > Bacillota > Clostridia > TANB77 > CAG-508 > CAG-269. The sequence continues at coordinate 3,069 of CAOJZE010000008.1, read as the reverse complement.
GCAAATGGTCCATTGTTGACACTAAATGTCATAGAAACCGTTGGTTCATCAATATCCACAAATGGAATTTTTTCTGGATGCTCAAAATCACAAATGGTATCTCCAATGCTAATATTAGCAAGACCTGCTAATTCAATAATATCTCCTGCTTTTGCTTCTTCTACTTCTACTTTATTTAGCCCTACATGAGTATACACTTTAGCGATTCTTCCTTGCGTAACTTTATCTTCTTTTCCGCAAATAGAAACTGGCATACCATTTTTAATGATTCCTCTTTCAATTCTTCCTACCGCGATTCTTCCTACATAATCGTCGTAATCAATATTAGAAACTAACATTTGAGCTGGTCCCTCTTCATCACAATCTGGTGCTTGAATCGTGTTGATAATCGTTTCAAATAGGCAACTTAAATCTTCTGTTTCCTCGTTTAAATCCATTTTAGCAATTCCATTTTTAGCAGATGCATACACAACTGGAAAATCTAATTGCTCATCACTAGCTTCTAACTCAATAAATAACTCAATGACTTGGTCTACTACTTTTTCAGGCAGTGCACCTGGTCTGTCAATTTTATTGATAACAACAATTGGCTTTAACCCTAAAGCTAATGATTTTTTCAAGACCTCTCTTGTTTGAGGCATAGCACCTTCAAAGGCATCTACCAATAGTAGAACCCCATCTACCGTTTTTAATACTCTTTCTACCTCTCCACCAAAGTCAGCATGTCCAGGTGTATCCACAATGTTGATTTTAATATCGTCATGCATAACAGATGTGTTTTTAGAAAGAATCGTAATTCCCCTTTCTTTTTCTTGGTCATTGGAATCCATTACTCTTTCTTGTACTTGTTCATTTTCTCTAAATATATGACTTTGTTTTAGCATGGCATCTACTAACGTTGTTTTGCCATGGTCTACATGTGCAATAATAGCAATATTTCTTATTTTTTGATTGTTCATTTTTTTACCTCTTTCCATAACAATTAGGACATTTATTTTTGCTCCTTTTGGTACATTTAGGAACACATTTTTATTTCTTTATAAAATTTGTCCAAATTTTAAGGACTGTCCCCCAATCCCTTTTTTCGGGATTTTAAGGAACGTCCCTAAATCCCTCCTATTATATAACTTTTAAGCTATTTTGTCAATTCCAATATGTTTTCCATAATTTCATTGGTTACCTTGTCTAAAATTTCTTTGTCTTTATTTCCCTTATATTGACTAAAATCTAAAGGCTTTCCATAAGCAATCACAACTTTTCTATTTTCTTTGGTTCCACCTTGAATGCCACATGGAACTACTTTGGCACCACTTCTTACAGCAAAAAATGCCACACCATCTTTTAATTTTTCTCCTTTTTCTAGCCCATTTCTTGTACCTTCTGGAAATAATGCAATACATTTTCCATTCTTTAATGTTTTTAGAGATTCTTTAATGGCTCCTACATCTTTCTCATCTCTTTTTACATGAATTACCTCAAATGTCCATTCAAAAAATCTCAAAAATAGATTTTTGGCTAATTCCTCTTTTGCCAAAAAATGCAAATCTCTTTTGGCTGTTACTATCATTAATGGTGGGTCAAGATAACTTCTGTGATTGGCACAAAATATGACAGAGCCTTCTTTTGGAATATTTTCTAAGCCTTTTATTTCTAGCCTGTAATAAATTTTAAACCATACATATACGACTCCTTTTGCTATCCTTTTAATCATTGATTTTATTATTTTTTTCACTTTTTATCATCTCTTTCTTGCTTCTATCTTAAAATTTAAATCGGCTCATTACTAGTTCACTACTATTGTTCTTTCCCTTGCCTTGCTTTTACTATTTTTACTATTTCATTTGTCACTTCTTCTACTGTCATATTGGTCGAATCCATATAAATGGCATCCTCTGCTTGCCTTAATGGTGCAATTTCTCTTGTTTTATCCTTTTCATCTCTATTCTTAATACTTTTCAAAACATCTTCATAAGACGTTAGCATTCCTTTTTCTTGATTTTGTTGCACTCTTCTTCTAGCACGTTCTTCTGGTGAAGCATCTAAATAAATTTTTACATCTGCATTCGGAAATACAACGGTTCCAATATCTCTGCCTTCCATAATGACATTTCTTCCTTCCGCCATTTTTCTTTGTAAGTCTAATAACTTTTGTCTAACCATTGGTATCATAGAAATAGGCGAAATAAAATGATTGATGTCATTTTCTCTGATTCTTTTTGTGACATCTTTTCCATTTAAAAAAATTTCTCCATTTTCTTTTAAATCCATTTCTATTTGAGCTAACATCTCTTTTATTTTATTTTCTTCCTCAACTTGTATCCCTTTTTCCAGCATATTTAAGGTAACACATCGAAACATAGCTCCTGTATCAATATTGATTAACCCGAGTCTTTCTCCTACTTGTTTTGTAATCGTTCCCTTACCAGAACCAGCTGGTCCATCAATTGCCACAATAAAAGACATCTTTTCTCCTCCTAATCTTTTTGTATTAAAACATTATCACTAAACTATTTTAATCTTCTTCCTTTGGCACATAAATATTTTTTGCCACTACATCTAATGCGACAATATTCATAGCGGTTAATGTTTCAATCTCTTTTTTTGCCTTTTGTTTAAAATCCTTCAGTCCCTCCATCACGTTATAACCATATAACATCGTAACTTCCATGTAAATTTTGACACCCTCTCCATAATTTTCTACTCTGGTTTTGAGAATTTTATAGATAACTGGCACTTGTATGGCTAGATATTCTAAGATTTGTCGAAATACTAAATCGGAAATCGTAAATCTTCCCATATAACTAAAAGTTGGTCTGATAATTGATTTTTCTGATATGTATGGTTGCTTTCCTCTTCCTTTGGATTTGAATATTTGTAGTGGGTCTAATAAATAGCCTGAAAAGTCTTTCTTAATTTCAAAGGTCGGTACTGGTATAACGTGTTTTCCTTCTGTTACTCGAATTCTTCTTGCTGTTTTCATTTCTGCCTCTGTTGCTACATCTGTAATATAGGTTGTTTCTGCTATTTCTGGTAAACCTAAATTAGCCGCAATTTTTTGTACCATTCCAT
>CAOJZE010000007.1 GCA_948466095.1 uncultured Clostridium sp. | reverse complement strand
TTAAAAGATACAAAAGTTGTTACTAAATATGTAGATGAACAAGGAAAAGAAATAGTAAAAAGTGAAACTGTCAATGGTAAGGTATTTGACAAGTATTCAACTGAACCTAAAAATATATATGGATATAAATTGATAGAAGATCCAAAAAATAAGAAAGGCATTATGGAAGAAGATACTATTAATGTAACTTATAAATATCAATTAAAAGATACAAAAGTTGTTACTAAATATGTAGATGAACAAGGAAAAGAAATAGCAGATAGTGAAAGTCTTGAAGGTAAGGTGTTTGATAAATATTCTACTAAGTCTAAAAATATTTATGGATATAAATTGATAGAAGAACCAAGCAATAAAGAAGGAATTATGGTAGAAGATACTACAGATGTAATTTATAGATATAAATTACAGGATTCAGAAGTTATTAGCAGATATTTAGATACAGAAGGGAAAGAAATAGCAGAAAATAAAATAACAAAAGGAAAAGTTTTCAGTAACTACACAACAGAACCGAAAGAAATAGAAGGATATAAGCTAATAGAAATACCTAAAAACAAAAATGGTATCATGCAAGAGAACAACAATATAGTAACTTATAATTATAGAAAACTAGAATTTAATATTTCCGTTTCTCAAAAATTAGCAAAAGTTATTTTAAATAACAATGAAATTAAAGGCATTTCTAAAAAATTAGAAATAGATAGAAAAACAAATGTAAATTCTTTAAAACTTATTTATAGTATTTTAGTTTCCAATCATAGTGAATTAGATGGAACGACAGTAATTTATTACGATATTCCAGATGGATATGTAGCATTAGAACAAGAAAACATAGAATGGACAATCAATGGAAAAGTAGCTTACAGAAAAGTGGACGATCTAGTTGTTAATTCATCTAAAGATTTTACAATTACCTTAACAGCAACATCAAGTGAAGTTGTAGGAACATTAGCCAATAAAGTTACTTGTAAACATTCTAATTGTAAAGTAGGCTATCAAGAAACGACATTGACAGATAATGTTGATATAACTGAGTTAATTATAAGCATTTCAACAGGTTTGAAAAAAGATACAATAGAAATAGTTTTAGTAATATTAATTGTATTAATAGTTTCAGTTATTATATTGTGTATAGCAAAAAAAATGACAAGTAAATGTAAGCGTTAAAATATTCCATATATTCCAAAAAGGAGGAGAGAGTTTATATGACAAAGATAGAAAAAATGAAAGAAAAGTTTGATAACAAAATTGAGCAAGAATACAAAGAATGGCTAGAAGCATTAAAACAATGTACACCAGAAGTAATTATAGAAAAATGCTATGAAAAAGTCACAAAAGAAGAAATGATTTATAATTTAAAAGGTCGAGAATATACGATAGAAGAGCTAAAAGCATTATTAAAAGCACATGGAATATTAGCAGAATGCTATGATGAATGGTTAAAAAGTGATGGCAATTTTAATGAACTTTTAGAGTATGCAGTAGAGACAAGAGTAGATTCGATAATAGAAGAATTTAAAGAAATAAATAAAAAAGGAAGAGAAAGGTAGGTGCTAAAATATGCCATACATTGCACCAGAAATAGTTGCACAAGCAAGACAAGTAGATTTATTGACCTATTTAAAAAATTATGAGCCAAATCAATTAGTACCAGTATGCAGAAATACTTATGTGACAAAAGAACATGACAGTTTAAAAATTAGTAATGGTTTATGGTATTGGTTTTCAAAGGGAGTTGGTGGAAAAAGTGCAATAGATTATTTAATTAAAGTTAGAAATTTATCGTTTATAGATGCAGTTCAAACAGTATTAGGAAATATAATAATACAAGCACCTATTAAATACGAACAGCAAGAAAAAAACTACGAAAAAAAATTAAAAATACCAGTAAAAGCAACTAATAATGACAGAGCAATAAATTATTTATTATCAAGAGGAATAGATAAAGAAATTATAAAATATTGTATTGAAAATAAGTTACTTTATCAAGAAGAAAAGACAAACAATGTAGTTTTTATAGGGTATGATAATAATAAAATTCCAAGCTATGCTTTTTGCAGAGCGACAAATCAAAAAAGGTTTATGCGAGAAGCAACAGGAAGTAATAAAAAGTATTCATTTAAGATAAAAGCAGAAAGAGAGAATAATATAGTTCATTTATTTGAGAGTAGCATTGATTTATTATCATTTGCTACTATTTTAAGTTTAGAAAATAGAAATTGGAAAGAAGAAAATCTACTTTCATTAGGTGGGATTTATTCTTCAAAATATGATGTAGAAAAGACAAAAATTCCAGTTTCGCTAACAGAATTTTTAGAAAAAAATTCTAATGTAAATGAGATACATTTGCATTTAGACAGAGATTTAGCAGGAAGAAATGCAAGCAGTTTTTTTCAGCAGGTATTGAGTGAAAATTATAAAGTTTTTGATAGACCAATGCCTTATTGAAAATATATAAACTAATATCTATGCTTGAAAAAAGGTATTAAAAAAATTGAAAAAGAAAGGACAAGATAGTTATGAAAAATTATTTAATTTGTGTAACAAAAAGTGTAGAAAAGATTGTAGGAATAAGAGCAAGAAATGAAAAAGAATTGAGAGAAAAAATTGCAAAACAAATAGTAGAAGGGAAAATCAATTTTGATAAAGCAAGCAAAGATGAAATTCATTATGAAATAGGAGAATTTTATTCTGATAGTTTAGAGAAAAAATTAAAAGAAGTGTTAGGAGAAATGACAGAAGAAAAAAATAAAAAATTTGCAAAATTAACAGAAGAAATAATACAAAAAAATAAAAAAGAACACATAGAAATATGTTGTGATAAGTGTGGAAAATGTATTTTATTAGATGATATTATACACCCACTGTAAACTCAACAAGCACTGAATTTTTCCTCCCTAGAGAAAAATTCGATACTATGGGGCAAGCCCCAAACCCCATTAAAAAATGAAAGGAAGAATTATGAGAAAAAGAAGAATTAAAAAGAATTTTTGGTTTAATGAAGATGAAGATAAAGCATTAAAAAATTTAAGTGATTTATCTGGAAAAACAGAAGTACAAGTTGTAAGAAAATTAATAATAGGAACACAAATAAAAGAAAAACCACCACAAGAGTTTTATGAAATGATAAAAGAACTTTTGCAATTTAGAAAAGAGATAAAAACTATAAAAGATTTAACTAAATATACACGAGAAGTTGACACAAAAAGAGTTCATAAAACTTTAAAAGGAGTTGACGAATTAAGAACAAAAATTATAGAGAAATATTTAAAATAGTTTGGAGGAGATAAAATGGCAACAACGAAAATTTGGGATATTTCTTCTAATTTAGAAAGAGTTATTGACTATGTAGTAAATGAAAAGAAAACAGATAGTAATAGTTATTATAATTTACACAGAGCAATTGAATATGCAAAAGCAAGTTATAAAACAGAAAAGCAACTATATGTAACAGCAATTAATTGTAGTGAAGATGATGTAGTACAAGAAATGATGGAAACAAAAAGAATATTTGACAAAGAAAATGGTGTTTTAGGTTATCACGGATTCCAATCTTTTTGTGAAGGGGAAGTAACACCAGAAATAGCACACAAAATTGGTATAAAACTAGCAGAAGAATTATGGGGAGATAGATTTCAAGTAGTGGTTACGACACACTTAAATACTAATCATATACACAATCATTTTGTATTAAATTCTGTTTCATTTGTAGATGGTATGAAATATTATGATAATAATGCTACTTATGCATTAATGAGACAAACATCTGATAATTTATGTAGAGAATATGGACTTTCTGTTTTAAAAGAAAAACCAGTAGGCAAATTTAAAATAGACTATACGCAATTCTATAAAGGTTATGTACAAAAGTCTAATTATCATACACAAACAAAACAAGATATTGATTATGCTATTACACAATCGAATACCTATAAAGAATTTGAAAATTTACTAAAAGTAATGGACTATGAACTAATTTATAGGGCAGGAAAATTAAGCATAAGGAAAGAGCCATACAAGAAGAATATAAGAGTGGCAAGAGCATTTGGAGATGACTATACAGTAGAAAAAATGAAAACAAGAATAAAAACAGAAAAAGCAATAAAAGTACCTTTTCCAGAAATGCGTTCAAAGAGAATATACATTTATAAAGGTAAGATAAGAAATAAGAAAAAAGCAAAAGGAATAAAGGCATTATATTTATATTACTGTTACTTATTAAAGATATATCCTAAAACAGAAACAAGAAAAAAAACACCAATTTCAATTAAAGCAGACGTGCAGAAAATGGAGAGAATATCAGAGGAAGCAAAGCTACTATGTAGAAATGATATTAAAACTACAAAGGAGCTTTCTTTATATATAGAAACATTAAATGATGAGCTTAAAAATCTCGAGGAGGAACGAGATAAACTATACTATCAAAACACCAAGCTGAAAAAAGAAGAAAAACAAGAAAATTATACTAAACTCTCTCAAATAGCAGGTAAAATTCAATATTTGAAAAAAGAGATAAAGAAGTGTAGAGAGATAGAAGAAAGAGTACCAAAGATAAAACAAAATCTAAAAGAATTAGATGAGGAAAAAGAAATCCAAAAAGGAAAGGAGAGAAAGGACTATGGGTACATCAAGTGAAAGTGCAGAGGAAATTGTAAGATTAAGTTTAGAGGGATTTGAAGTTGTAGCAAAATTAACAGGTAGTATGGCAAAAGAAATGGCAGTATTGCTATATGCTATGACAAAAGAACAAAAGAAAAAAACAAAAGGGAAAACTAGACTTAATAATATGCTAAAAAGTAAAAGTAATTTAAAAATATTTACAATAAAAAAAGATGATTTTCAAGACTTTAAAAAACAAGCTAAAAGATATGGCGTTTTATATAGTGCATTATATAAAAAAGGCGAAATAAATAAAGATGGAATTATTGATATTTTAGTTAGAGAAGAAGACGCAGTAAGAGTAAATAGAATAGTAGAAAGATTCAAATTAACATCAGTAAATGTAACAGAAGTAGAAAGGGTAAAAGAAAAAATAGAGCCACTAAAAGAAACAACAATAGGCGAAGAAAAGACAGAAACTCAAAAAGAAATTCAAGAAAAAAATACATCACAAGATTTACTAAATAAACTAATGAAGAAGCAAAATATTAAGGAGGAAAATGAGAATACTAACCCCAGTAACATTCCTGTTACGGAGAAAGAAGCTCCATCAGAGAATTTATTGAAAATGAAAGAAAAGACGGAGAAAACTAAGAAAGAAGAAAAACCGTCGATAAAGGAAAAGTTAGACACAATAAAAAAACAGAATGAGGAAAAAGAAAGACAAAAAGCAAAAGAAGAAACGAAAGAAACACCAAAACAAGAAAAAGTAAATGAAACAAAACACAAACAACCTAAAAAGAAAAATAGAAAAAAGGAAAGGAGTAATTAAGGTATGAGTATGATTAATGAAATTTTAAAAAGTGCAGTTGATAATGTACAAAAAGAAAAAAATGAGTTTGATGTAAAAAAATGGGCTGAACAAAAAAACGAAAAAAGACAATGGGCATATCAGACACAAGATGAAATGGCAATAAAAATAACAGAAGAAGGAGGTCTTTATAAAACTTACTTAGATGTACAAAGTAGATTTCCAAGTTATTCTGCTGGAAACGTATTACTTATAACAGCACAAAATCCAGAAGTTACACAATTAAGAGACATAGATGGTTGGAACAAAGATAATATATATTTTGCTAGGAAACCAAATCCAATAACCATAATAGAACCAAGTAATGTTTATACAAGAGAAGATGGAACAGAAGCACAAGGATATGATACAAAAAGTGTTTATGATATTTCAGATATGAGAACAAAAAAACAATTAAACACAATACCATATACAGATGAAAACATACTAAAAGCTGTACTTTCTATATCGCCAGTTCAAGTGAAAGTTGTAGAAACTACATTCAGTAATAAACTAGTAAATTTCAATGTAGGAAAAAGAATAATAGAAGTAACAGAAGATATAGAAGTAAAAGAAATAATATCAGGACTAGTAAGAGAATTAGCAAGTATTCATTTAAGAACATATGAAAATTCAGAATTAAATAATTTTAAAAATGAAAGTGTTGCATATATGATAAATAAAAGATATGGGATTCCTACTAGTAATTATAATTTTGAAAAAATACCAGAAGAATTGAAGTATATGACACCACAAGAAATTAAAGCTGAACTTTCAAAAACAGCAGAATGTTTTGAAATATTAACAGAGAAAATAGACAGAGATTTAGGAATAAATATAAAAACAAAAGCTAATAAAGATAGAGAAAGGTAGGAATTTCTATGAAAGATGAAAAAAGAGTTATAGAAATGGACAGAGCAGTTTACGCAATTATAATAAATTCTTTATTATGTATGAAAAATGAATTGCTTCAGCAAGAGAAAGAAACAGACCTTATAGATAAAGTTATTACCAAAGTTGTAAAAGCACCATCTAAAAAACAAAAGGGAATATTCCACAGAAAAAAAGGAGATAGTTATGAAACAAGATAATAGAATATATGTAATACTAACTATTATTGGAATGATACCTGTTGTATGGCTTGCACTTCTAGTAGCACCATTGTTAAATCGGTGGACTTGCAAAAATAATAAATGAATTGCCAGTAGCCTTAAATACACCATTTAAAATAAGTATTGTAGAGAATAGCACAAAGACTATTCTTATTTTTTTACTTTCTTATTTCATAGGAATAGGAGCATACTTTTCCACTAGAAAAAATTATAAAAAAGGAAAAGAACACGGCTCAGCTAAATGGGGAAATACAAGAGAAATTAATAAAAAATACAAACAAATACCAAAAAGCGAAAACAGAATACTAACACAAGATGTAAGATTAGGACTAAATGCAAAGAAGCATAGAAGAAATCTAAATACATTAGTAATAGGACGGAAGTCGGAGCAGGTAAAACATTATTTTATGCAAAACCAAATTTACTACAAGCTTCTAATAATTCGTACATCATTTTAGACCCCAAAGCTGAAATTTTAAGGGATACAGGTTATATGCTAGAAAAAAACGGATTTGAAGTGAGAGTATTAGACTTAATCAATATGAATTTAAGTTTTGGCTATAACCCATTTGCATATTTAAAAACTGACAATGATATTCAAAAACTAGTAACAAATTTATTTAAGAGTACGACACCAAAAGGAAGTCAAAGCAATGATCCATTTTGGGATACTGCAGCGTCAATGTTGTTGATGTCTTTAATTTTTTTATTGAAGTATGAAGCACCAGAGTATGAGCAGAATTTTGATATGGTATTAGAATTATTAAGGGCAGGAGAAGTTCACGAAGATGATGATGAATATGAAAGTCCATTAGATAAACTATTTAAAATGATAGAAGAAACAAATCCACAGCATATTGCACTAAAATATTATAGAAGTTATCATTCTGGCTCTGCTAAAACACTAAAATCAATTCAAGTAACATTAGCGTCTAGGCTAGAAAAGTTCAATTTGAAGGATTTAGCAAACTTAACAATGGATGATGAAATGGATTTAGCAAGTATTGGAGAAAAGAAAGTTGCATTATTTGCATTAATACCAGATAATGACACATCATTTAACTTTATTGTTTCAATGCTTTATACACAAATATTTCAGCAATTATTTTATATAGCAGACCATAAGTATAAAGGTGCATTGCCTATAAATGTCCACTTTATAATGGACGAGTTTGCCAATGTTAGCTTACCAGATGATTTTGACAAAATACTTGCAACAATGCGTTCAAGAGGTATTTCAGTATCAATCATATTACAAAATCTTGCACAATTAAAAACCTTATTTGAAAAACAATGGGAAAGCATTGTACGGCAACTGTGATGAACTTTTATATTTAGGAGGAAATGAGCAAAGTACGCATAAATATATATCAGAACTATTACGGTAAAGAAACAATAGACACAAATACTTATCGGAAAAAGCACAGGGCATTCTGGAAGTTACTCTACAAACTACCAAATAGCAGGTAGGGAATTAATGACACCAGATGAGGTAAGAATGTTAGATAATCAATATGCTTTACTATTTATAAGAGGAGAAAGACCAATAATAGATTTAAAATATAATACATTTAAACACCCTAATATTAAACTAACAGAAGATGGAGGATATAAACCTTATTTGCATGGTAATGTTAAAAATGTAGTAGCTTCTATATCAATAAATACCAATGTGAATGATATTAAAAACAAAGAGTATAAAGATATAGAAAATTATGAAATCTTAATTGATGAAGAAATAGATAAATACCTAATGTATGAATCTAAAAAAGATAACTAATTTTAAAGAAAAACAAAGTAAGAAAAATTACCTCTCAGAAAGAGAGGATTTTTATATGAAAAAGAAAATGAGTAAACAAAATTTATTAGGAATAACAATGAAAATTTTAACGATTGGGGCTGTATTAGTAATTGGAAATAAAGTGGTACTTGCAACAAATGACCCATTAGCAGTCATAAATAATTTAAAAAATTTCATGTATCAGATAATAGGAGCAATAGGAATGATTTTATTATTATGGGGAATAGTTCAGATAGGTATGGCAATAAAGTCACATGATCCATCACAACGAGCCAATCGGTTTTATGACTCTAGCAGGTGGAATAATAATTGCATTTGCAAAACAGATATTAGAATTAATTTTAGGTTAAATTCAATACTGCTTAATTAAAATAAGGAGGGATAAATTTGAGTAATAATTGGATAGTAGGAAACTTACAATATGCTTTGGATACATGGAATGGAAAATTAAGTGAGATATGGCAATTGGTAAGTCAAACACCAGAAGATTTTAAAGGTGGTATAATTTGGAATGTAATTGTTAATATACATGGAGCATTACAAGCAATAGCATTAGCTTTGCTTGTAATATTTTTTATTACAGGAGTGATAAAAACTTGTGGCTCATTTGTAGAAGTAAAGAAACCAGAACATGCTGTAAAGTTATTTATAAGATTTGGAATAGCACATATGATAGTTACTTATGGACTCGATTTAATATTAGCAATATTTAAAATAGTACAAGGAATAACAACTACAATAATGGAAACAGCAGGATTTGGAAGTAGCATAACAAACACATTACCAAGCGAATTAATAAAGACAATAGAAAGTTGTGGATTTTTTGAAAGCATACCACTTTGGGCAGTTACTTTGATACGGAGGACTATTAGTAACAGTATTATCATTTATCATGATAATGAGTGTGTATGGTAGATTTTTCAAACTTTACTTATATACGGCAATAGCACCAATTCCTTTATCGAGTTTAGCAGGAGAGCCAACCCAACAAATTGGAAAAAGTTTTATAAAATCCTATATTTCTGTATGTATGGAGGGAGCAATAATAGTTTTAGCTTGTATTATATTTTCTCTGTTTGCAACAACAAATCCAGCAGTAGATTCAAACCTACCTGCAGTTACACAAGTTTGGAGTTATGTAGGAGAATTAGTATTTAATATGCTAGTGCTTGTAGGAACGATAAAAATGTCAGACAGAGTTGTTCGTGAAATGATGGGATTGTAGGAAAGGAGAAGGAAATAAGTTGATGGGGAATAAAGATGATAAAAAAAATGTTAATAAGTATATATTGGAAGAATGTGCAAAGTTTAATTTGACAGAAAAAACAACTAATCAAGAAATAGAAGAATACTATAAGGTATTAACTTCATTGGATAATAATGATTTATCTATAAAGGAAAAAAGAATATATTTATATGATTATTTAGTAAACGATATGATTAAAAATAACGAAGTAACTGAACAAGAAGGAAAGAAATTTATAGAAAAAATAGAGAAACAAATAAAGGGAAAATCAAAGGAAAAGGAGAGATAAACTGGATAAGATTTTAAGAAATGGGAAGATATTTAATCTCAATATATGAAATAAAAATTATGAAGGGTAGGTGTATATAAATGATAAAAGATGAAATCCATAAGTTAATGTATGAAACAAGACAATTACTAGAACAACAGGAATATACAGATACAACTATTTTATATGTGTTAGAAAATGCAAAAGATATAAATCAATCTATCTCTGGAATATGTAACAAAGATTATGAAATATATGAAGTTACCTTAAAGGATAAGGAAATAAAATATCTTTATGAATGGGACTATAATGTTGACCAATATGTCTTTTATTATTTAGAAAAAGAATATAATATTGGTTATATATCAATGGATTTTCATGGAGCTATATGGAGAGATATAGGAGAGCTTGATATAGAAGAAATAGAGTATAAAGTGGGATTGCAGAAATATTTAAAATACTGTAAAGAAAATAATATTGATAAAACTATTATTGATAAAGAAACAAAATCAGATGTTCCAGATATTATGGAATATTATGATGAGCAGACTAATTATATAAAAATGGGAAATGGACTAGTGGAGATGTCAAAAGAAAAATATCAACAAGAGAAAGAAATAAATTATATAGCATTTTGTTTAGGGTATGATTTGATAAATAACATGTTAAGCGAATCTGAGGTAAGTGAATGCGACTTATGCTATGATTTTTGTGATTATTTAGCAAGAAAGTTTATAGAAACTAATTATTACAAGAATAAATTGAAATCTACTTATGATAATTTACAAGAGTGGTTGGATGAAAATAAAGATATAATAAAAAGTGAGTTTTTACAATACAATGCTATTGATTATAAAATTATAATGGAAACAACAAAAAGAAAAGATATCCCCATCGCATTAGTTGAGATAACAGGAGGACAACCTAACAGTTATGTAATAGCATTTAATTATAAAGTTACAGATAAAAAAACAGAGTGGGACTATGGCTATTATTATGATAAAGATTTTAATAAAGCTAAAGAAGACTTTGAAAAAGTAAAGGCAGGAGGGAATTTAATAGATACTTTTAAAGATGAAGAAACTAGAAATAAAGAAATGCCAAGAAATATGAAAAAGTTTGAAAAAATTAAAAAGAAAATGGAGAAAATAATCGAAAATGATGATAGTGATTATGAGTATAAATTAGAATGCGTATTAATTGATAAGAAAAATATAAAAAAGTCTTATGGTATTGCTATGGATAACAATGATGTTGCTATTGTTGATATGTCAGGAGAAATAGAACCTGTAAAAGATGGAGAATATAACTTTGACATTGGAGAAGATTTTATTTTACCACACTTAGAAATAGGAAAAATGGAAATAGCCTATATGAGTATGAATATACATTATGGTATTTGGCAAGAAATAGATCGTTATTATCCAAAAGATACAGATTATAAAAAAGGAGTGCAAATGTATCTGAGATATTGTAAAGAAAATAATATAACTAAAGAGGTTATTGATAAAGGAATAAATAATACTATAACACCAGATGTAATGAGATATTTTCAAGAGAAAAACACAAAAAACAAAAATAGAGAAGAAAGGTAGGATACATATGGAAGTCAAAATAAACAAAGAAATAAGACAATATAAAGAAAATATATTCTTTGGACTATCGTTAAGGCAATTTATATGCTCGGCATTAGCTTGTGTTGTTGCAGTAGGAATATATTTCATATTTAAACCAATATTAAAAAATACAGGAACTGTATCGTGGCTATGTATAGCAGGTACAGTTCCTTTCGCATTACTAGGTTTTGTAAAATACAACGGAATGACAGCAGAAAAGTTTTTTATAGCTTGGATTAAATCAGAAATATTAACACCAAAAAAATTAGTATTTAAACCTAGTAACTTATATTTAGAGATGTATAGACAATGTCAAAAAGGTAAGAAGAAAATAAAAAAAGACAAAAAGTGTAAAAATCAAAAAAGGAGGAAAAAAAATGTTTAGATTTATGAATTTTTTTAAAAAAGATAAAGAAAAATATATAATTCCAAAAGGTGTGCAAGATGTTATACCAGTAAAAAGAATATGGCGAGATGGAATATTTCTAGTAGGAAAAAATAAATATTCAAAAACTTTTAAATTTACAGATATAAACTACATTGTAGCAAGCGAAGAAGATAAAGAAGCAATGTTTTTAGATTATATGCAAATACTTAATTCATTTGAATGTGAAATGCTTGTAAAGATTAGTATATTAAATAGTAAAATGAATGAGCAAAATATAGAGAATAACATTAAAATAGAAAATGAGAAAGACAAACTTGATAGATTAAGAAGTGAATATAATAGATTAATTGATGAGGGAGCAAAAACAAGTAATGGAATTGTACAAGAAAAGTATATAACAATAACTATAAAAAAGAAAAACTTAGAAGAGGTAAGAATAGCTTTTAGAAGAATAGGTCTAGAATTAAATAAACACTTCAAAAAATTAAATTCAGTTTGTATAGAATTGGATTCAAATGAAAGACTAAAAATGCTACATAATTTTTATAGAATAGGAGAAGAAAGCAGTTTCAATTTTGATATGATTGACAATATGCAAAAAGGACACAGTTTTAAAGACTATATATGCCCAGATAGTTTTGAGTTCAAAAAAGACTACTTTAAAATGGGAGATAAATTTGGTAGAGTAATATTTTTAAAAGAGTATGCCTCATTTATAAAAGATAGTATGATAGCAGAGCTAACAGACATTAGCAAAAACTTAACATTAACAATAGATATATCGCCAGTGGCAACAGATGAGGCAATAAAAGACGCAGAACGAATACTACTAGGAGTAGAAACCAATATAGCTAACTATATAAGAAAACAGAGTGAAAATAATAATTTTCTAGCTTCAATACCATATGAGATGGAACAACAAGAACAAGAATCAAAAGATTTCTTAAATGATTTAATGACACGAGACCAACGTATGTTTTTAGGACTAATAACAATAGTATTTATCACGGATACAGAAAAAGAACTTGAAAATATAACAGAAGCAATATTAACAACAGCAAGAAGAAATTTATGCCAATTTGCTATATTAAGATTTCAGCAGTTAGATGGATTAAACACAACACTACCTATTGGAATAGAAACAATAGAAACATTAAGAACATTAACAACAGAAAGTCTAGCAGTATTTATGCCTTTCAAAGTGCAAGAAGTACAACACCCTAAACGGAATATATTATGGACAAAATGCAATTTCTAAGAATATGATACTATTAGATAGAAAACAATTATTAAATGGAAACAGTTTTATACTTGGAGTTTCTGGAAGTGGCAAGAGTTTTACAGCAAAACAAGAAATTAGTTCAATAATGCTAAAAGAAAAAGACGCAGATATAATAATCATTGATCCAGAAAACGAATTTGCAGGACTAGTACAAGAACTTGGAGGAGAACTTGTAGAAATATCTTCGACAAGTAAAAACCATATAAATGCGATGGATATGAACAAGTTTTATGCAGATAATGCAAATCCAATAGTATTAAAATCCGAGTTCATTCTTTCTTTATGCGAACAACTTATGGGAAAAACACTAGAGCCACAACAACGTTCTATAATTGATAGATGTACAGCGAATGTGTATAAAGAATACCAAAATAGAGATTATGAGGGAGAACCACCAACATTAAAGGATTTTAGAACAGAACTATTAAAACAAAATGAGAAAGAAGCAAAAGATGTTGCATTGGCAATAGAATTGTTTAGTAATGGTAGTTTGAATACATTTGCCAAACAAACAAATGTAAATATTCATAATAGATTAGTTTGTTATAATATATTAGAACTAAAAAAACAATTACAGCCTATTGCAATGCTAGTAATACTAGATAGTATTTTTAATAGAATAACAGCAAACAGACAAAAAGGAAGAGCAACGTATATTTATATAGATGAGATATATTTATTGTTTCAGTATGAATATTCGGCAAACTTCCTTTTTACTTTGTGGAAAAGAGTTAGAAAATATGGAGCTTGTTGTACTGGAATAACACAAAATGTAGAGGATTTATTACGAAATGATTTAGCAAGAACAATGCTTGCTAATAGTGAATTAATAATAATGCTTAATCAAGCAAGTACAGATAGAGAAGAACTTGCAAAACTACTTAATATATCAGACCAACAATTGAGTTTTATAACAAATGTAGAAGCAGGACACGGATTGATTAAAATAGGAAATTCACTAATACCATTTGTAAATAAATTTCCACGAGATACCGAATTGTATAAATTGATGACAACAAAATTAAATGAAGTTATATAGAAAGAGGGAGCAATATGTATAAAAAGTTCTATATATTTTTAGTTATAATGCTAGTAGCTAGTTTAGTTACTAGCATTAGCTATATGATAATAAATTACAAAAAAGATAAAGAACAAAATAATGTCTTTGAAGAATTAGAAAACATTATCACAGAATACCAGGAGGAACAAAACGAAAAAGAACAAGAAGAAAGTATAAACTTGCAAAAATTATACGAACTAAATAACGATTTTATTGGATGGCTAAAAATAGAAAATACAAATATAAGCTATCCTGTTATGCAGACAGACAAAAATAAAAAAGATTACTATTTAAGAAAAAACTTTTACAAACAATATTCGCAGTTAGGAACACCATATATTGCAGAATATTGTAATATACAGGCAAGTAACAACATCATCATATATGGTCATCATATTAATAATTATCAAATGTTTGGAGAGTTAGAAAAATATAAAAAGAAAGACTTTTATAATAATCACAAAACGATAAATTTCAATACCTTATATGGAAATGCAGAATATGAAATAATATCAGTATTTAAAACAGTTGCTTATACAGGTTTTAACTATTATAAATTTGTAAATAGTAGTTCAAAGTTAGAGTTCGATACTTTTATAAAAAGATGTAAAGAACTTTCTTTTTATGATACAGAAAAAACAGCAGAATATGGAAATAAACTTATTACATTATCTACTTGTGAATATTCCAATAAAAATGGTCGATTAGTAGTAGTGGCTAAGAACATTACTAATGAAATGGAGGAATAATAGTGGCAGATATAAAAACAAAGAAAAAGCAAGAAATAAATATAAAAAAACTTGATAGGACAACAATAATGGGAAAAAATTTAAAATCTAATATAGTAGATATAAAAGATAAAGCAAAGGAAATGTACGAAACAAACGAAAATAATAGTCAAGAATATGCACAAAAGAAGATACAAAACGGAATAAGAAGTACAGCTTATTATGGAACGAAAAAGGCAGACGAAATAGGAAGATATGGTATCAAACAAACAAAAGAAAATTTAAAAAAAGGGAAACAAAGTATAAAACAATTCAAAAGTACAGTAAAAAAAATAAAAAAAGCAGGAGAAAGAACAGCGAGAACAATAAAGAAAACAGTAAAAACAGCTAAAAACACAATAAAGACAACAAGAAAAATGATAAAAACAGCTGAAAAAACAACAAAAGCTACTATAAAAACTACACAAAAGGTTGCAAAAACAAGTGTAAAAGTAGCACAAAGAACAGCCCAAGTTGCAAGGGCGACAGCAAAAGCTACAATAAAAGCAATTCAAATAGCAATAAAAATATCTATTGCAATAGTAAAAGCAATAATTACAGCAACAGAAGCTTTAATTTCAGCAATTCTTGCAGGAGGATGGGTAGCAGGAGTTATAATTATAGTGATATGTTTAATTGCTATGATATGTACTTCAATATTTGGAATTTTCTTCTCTAGTGAAAATGATCTGGGAGATAGAACAATGAGTTCAGTTATCAGCGAAATAAATATGGAATTTACTAGCAAAATGGCAGAAATCCAAAATACCATAGAACATGATGATTATGAAATAAATTCTCATAAAGCAGAGTGGAAAGATATATTATCGGTATATGCAGTTTCGATAAGTGGTGGAAAAGAACAAACAGACGTGATAACATTAGATGACAAAAAAATCAATACACTGAAAAAAATATTTTGGGAAATGAATATAATAACCTCTAGAATAGAAGAAATGGAAAAAGAAGTTGAAACAACCGATAATAACGGAAATATAAAGATAGAAAAAGTCACAAGAAAAGTTTTATATATTGATATAACAAGTAAGTCAGTTGAAGAAATGATACAATTATATAACTTTAATGAGAAACAAAAAATACAGCTTGCAGAATTGCAAAAAGATGAATATAATTATTTGTGGTCAAGCGTAATCTATGGAACATCAATTGGAAGTACAGACATAGTTGAAGTAGCTAGAAAACAGATAGGGAATGTAGGTGGACAACCATATTGGTCTTGGTATGGCTATAATTCGAGAGTTGAATGGTGTGCTTGTTTTGTAAGTTGGTGTGCAGAACAATGCAACTATATAGAAAGTGGAATCATACCTAAATTTGCAAATTGTGAAAACGAAGGTGTAGCTTGGTTTAGAACTTGTGGACTCTGGAAAGATGGTGGCTATTCTCCAAGAAGTCGGAGACATTATCTTTTTTGACTGGGCTGATAGTAATGATAACAAAGCTGACCATGTAGGAATAGTTGAAAAGTGTGAAAACGGAAAAGTTTATACTATTGAAGGAAATACAAAGGGAGATATGTGTAAACAAAATATTTATGATATAAATAGTAGTGTTATTTTAGGATATGGTACTCCAGCATATCAATAAGGAGAGGATAAATTATGAAAATTAAACAATTTGATGTAATTAAATTAAATAATGGAAATAAGGCAATTATAAAGAATATTAATGAAAAAAATAGTTATACAGTAGAAATAGTAAATGGAAAAACTGATACTATTACTGATAAAGATATAAAGAAAGTAATTTTTACAAAAGAAAGAGAGATAAAATGATATAAAGATACAATTTTTTTAATATATCGTTTTTGCTATACAAAAAATAATATAATAAATTTATGAAAAGGACTTGACAAAAATTAGATAGTCAATTTTGAAGGTAAATAGTTACTTGTTAATTATCTGTCTTTGTGATATTATAGTAACAACAAAATAGTAATTTATAAAGGAGAATGCATAAATGAGGAGACGTGAAATAAAACAAAAAGCAAAACTTATGACAGAAGAAATAGAAGAAAAAACAAAAGGTAAAACTTTCACATATTATGGTGCAGATAAATTAGTATTAGAAATTATAAAGAGTTATTTAACTGATAAGTTTGGTTGGCATTATACTAGAGGAATTTTTGAAATAGGAGCAGGTTTTGATTGTATAAATCCTGAGAATAAGACATCTGCTCTTGCTTATGAAATTGATGATATGATTTATTTAATGGTATGTTATGAATTCTTAAGCCTTCCAGAAGATTTAAAAGAAGATGAAGAAGAAAGAATAAAAAATCTTAAAGTAAAAGTAAAATGGATTCATAAACCTAGTAAAGAAAATTTTGATGATAGAGATATATGTTATAAAGAGCAAGAAAAACTAGAAAATCAATATGAATAAGAAAGTACAATTTAAAAGGAGAATGTATATATGCTTATGGAAGAGCCAACCAAAGAAATGATAGAAGAATGGAAAGAAATATATAATAAATATAAAGATAAAATACAACCTAATAAAAAAGATGGAATAGATGTTATAAAATATTTAGAAAATCATTATTCTGTTACAGAAATTCAAGATAATGTGTTAGCAGAAGCAGTTACTTTTAATATTAAAAGTAATGAATTTTATTCAAATAAATTAAATGGTGAAAATCCAATTATAAGAATGTTTAAAGTGAATGATATAGGAAATGGAAAAGAATTGTATAATAAACAAGATACTATTTTTAAGGGAATAACAATTATCGTAGGGATAGAATTAAAAACATCTTTTTTATATGTAGAAGGTAGTAGTTATCTTTACAATGAGCTGACTGCATATACAGGCTTAGATAAAGAAGATATAAAAAATTATTTCTTAGTATCACAATATATCAAATGTAAAGAAAAGTTTAAAATGTAGTACATCAAAAGCAAATTTCTTATATTATATCATTTGATGTAAATGAAGAATTGTTAGATTTCATAAATGAACAATTTTTAGAAATAAAAGAAAAATAGTAAATTGCAAGGAGAACTGATAATGGAAATAGAAGAAAATATTGCATGGATAATGTATATAGGAGATACATCAAAATTTATAGACAACAAAGTTGGAAAATGGATGTATTTTTTTAAAACTAGTGATGATATAGAACGTATTAAAAAACTATGTTCTGATGCAGTTAAACAAGGAATTGTCAAATTATCAAAACATACTAATCCAGATTCATTTGGATTAAATCCACATGGTACTTCTGTTACAGGAGTTTGTTGTTTTTATTTGAATTGTGATGATATAGAAGGACATAAAAAAATTTTATCATATTTTATTAAAAATAATATGATAGGAAGAACAAAAACGGGAAGACTTTGTAACATTTCTTTTAAATTAGATGATCAAACAAGAGCAGGACAATATGGTAATGATTTTATTGCAAAAATCACATTAGACAAGTTTATCAATTTAGATACAGAAGAATGGATTTTATAAATTACAATAAGTAGGATAGATAATAATTTGAAATTATTGTTTAATGAAAAAATAAAAGAGGAGTAGTAAAATGAATTTATTAAATAAATGTACTAATAACGAAATAGAACTGCTGAAAGAAGCAGGAATAATTATTGAAGATAAAGATTATACTAAAGAAGAATTAGAAAGACATGAATCAAAAATAATTGAACATATTATGAGTCAAAGTTCAGCACAAATACAAAAACTACATAATCAATATAGCAATATTTTTAGAGTTATAAATGAATATTTATATAATTAGATAATCTTTAAGTATATAATAGAAAAAATCCTTCCCTAATGTTTTCAAGGAAGGATTTAACTTTTTCTAATTTATTTCACATACATTATAAAAGTCTCTAAAAAAGTCTTTTTGAAGATTTTCATTGTTTCATTTTTTCTTCTAATCTTGTTTCATATTTTTTACTTCTGTTTTGAAATCCATCAATTTTTGTAAAAATTAGAAATATTACTCATTGAATGTATTAATAGAAATCAATTGGTCTAAACAGTAAGCAATTGATTATAAAAAGTAAAATTATTAATCTTGTTCAACATCATCAAATAAAGTATCATCAAAAAATTGAGCTAAAGTTATATCAAATCCATTACAAATATGTAATAAAGTTTTTAAAGTTAGTAAATGTTTTTTGTCATTCATAAAAGCTGAAAGAGTAGGCATAGGAACACCTGTCTTTTTAAATAATTGCCACAAATTCATATTCTTTTCTTTTAATAAATTATTAATTCTTTTTCTTATAGCATCTGATAATTGCATTTCTCTCACCCAAAGAAATTATAACAAGATAGAAAGCTAATATAGTTTACTAAAGGAAAGGTTTTCTAAAATTTATAAATAAAAAATGATTTATTACCAAAAAAATAATATTTATATTAAAATAAAATTGGTTTACTAGAGTAAAGTTTTTTTACTTTTTTACACATTTCGACAAAAAAATCGAAAAAGATATATTATAATATAAGAGAGGAAAAAATAAGGAAATTTATTAATATCAAAAATAAAGATTTTAAGTCATTATTTTTAAAGGAGAAAGGTAATTTTTTTATTTTATAATGCATGAATATCGTGCAAAAGAAAGAAGGGAAAATGAATATGATAAAAGTAGTAGTAGCAGATGATAATAAATTTTTATTAGAACAAGTTGTGAAAGATTTAGAAAAAAGTTGTAAAATTGACATAGTAGGAATTGCAAATGATGGAGAAGAAGAATTAAAATGCATTACAAAGTTTTTTCCAGATGTTGTAATAACAGATATTGATATGCCAAAGAAAACTGGCATAGAAGTCATGGAAGCTGTAAAAGATTTTGGAAACAAACCAGAATTTATAGTTATTACTGGAGAAATAAATACTGAAATAATGAAAAAATTTAATAATTTACCAATAAAAAGTATTTATCATAAGCCAATAGATATGCAAAAAATTATTGAAGAAATAGAAGCATTAACAGTGACAGTAGAAACAAATACAGTAAATGAAAATAAGAATTTACTCGCTGAGAACAAAAGTTTTTTACATAAAATAAAAGATTTCTTAAATAGAAAATAATCCAGAAAGATCTGGATTTTTTCATTATCATAAAAAAGATTGAAGATTATCTTTATTAGTCTATCAATTTTCGTATTTCAGTATTATAGTCGATATCTAGTACATCACATAGTGCTATAAGTTCAAAATCTTTAACAATACTAACTTCAGTTTCCATTCTATAAAGCTCTACTCTATGTATGTAAACACCATGTAGTTCTAATCGTCTACAAACTTCTTCTTTTGTTAAGCCTTTTTTTAATCTATGTTCTGTTAATAGTTTACCAATAACATTGGCTTTTTCGTTATATTTTTTCAAGAAAAACCTCCATATTTTTCATTTTTTATTGATTTTATTATAAAATTTGTGATAAAATGTAACAGAGACTTACGCAAATTGTATTTTTATCTAATTTTTCAAATTTTATGCAGAAATAAAATATAAGTAGTTTTTTATGGAGGAGTAAAATGGAAGAAAAAGTTAAGGTTTTAATTGCAGATGATAATACAAGCCTTGTTCAAGTATTAGCAAACTATATAAAACAACAAAATGATATGGAAGTAATAGGAATTGCAAAAAATGGGAAAGAAGCACTTGATATGATATTAAATACAATGCCAGATGTTGTACTATTAGATGAAATTATGCCATATTTAGATGGATTAGGAGTATTAGAAAAAATAAATATGCTAAAAATAGATAAAAAACCGATTTATATTTTGTTATCAATAATTGGTCACGATAATATAATACAAAAGGCAATTCTAGCAGGTGCAGATTATTACATAGCAAAGCCATTTGATATTGAAGTATTAATCAAAAGAATTAGAGAAATCAAAGTTTTTAAACAAGGTCAAATAAGAAATAATTTTATGGTCGGAGAATCAAAGCAAAAATATATTGAATTATCACAAAAAGAAAAAAAGAATAAAGAAAATCTAGAAAAATTAGTGACAAATATAATTCATGAAATAGGAGTACCAGCTCATATTAAAGGTTATCAATATTTAAGAGAAGCAATCATGATGGTAGTTAATGACAATAATGGGATTAATCAGATTACAAAAAGTTTATATCCTAAGATTGCATTTAAGTATAATACTATACCAAGTAGGGTAGAACGTGCCATTCGTCATGCTATTGAAGTTGCATGGGGAAGAGGTAGTCCAGAGATATTTATTACTATTTTTGGAAATACAATTTCAGACAGAAAGGGAAAGCCAACGAATGCCGAATTTATTGCTATGATTTCCGACAAGTTACGATTAGAATTAAAAATTGTATAGTAAAAAGAGACATTGCTGTCTCTTTTTTTATTCAAGTTCATTTTCAGTTCCTTTATATAATTCATCTAAACTTATATTAAATACTTTAGCAAAAGCTAATGCTTCATAATCTCTAACCATTCTTTTATTATATTCAATAAGATAAATATCAGAGTGATATAAATTTAGACCAAATAAATCTAATTTATTACAAAGTTCTTCTTGTGTATAGCCATAAGCAGTTCTGTATTTTTTTACATTTTTTCCTATGATATTGGATTTTGAATTAAGTCGTTTGGTTCTCATATATTTTCATTCCTTTATACACATATTCTTTATAATTTTATAATAAAAGATACGTAGCTCTGCACGAATATAATGCAAAACCACGAAAAAATGTAGCTTTTTGCTGTTTTAAATGAATATTCAGCAAATTTCGACATTTTTTTCAAGGTAAAAATGGTATTATGTTAATAAGGCGAAAATTTATTTTATTACAAAAGTAATAATTTTTGTAAGGTATATAGTAGCGTAGTGTAAAAATTCTATTCTATTTATATAACTACAATAACTACGCAATAGGGAGTGTGGTTATTGAAATTTATAGCACATTGCTTACAAACTAAAGATAAGTTAAGAGAAGTCAAATTTATCAAAAAAGATATATTTGATTTTTTTTTATGTTTTTCCCTAATTTTTATTAGTGGATGTCGAAGTCCTCCAAAGTTTGATTTGAAAAATTCAAATCGAATGGAGGAAAAAGAATGAAAAGACATTCAAAAATAAAAAGAGAAAAAATAGGAACATACATAATTTTTAGTAATGAAAGTGGAACAAGACATATAATTGCATTTAAAAATGTAATGGGAGAAAGAAAATTTGTAAGAGTAAATTCAGAAATAAGTGAGGAATACCAAAGACAAAAAAGAGAGGAGAATTCCTATAATATAAAATTTTGTAGGTACATAGAACATTCTGAATTATCAGATTATAAATTGAATGAAAGAGCAATATATAAGATTCCTAGTGCAGAAGATGTATTGATAGAAGAAGAAGGAAAACTAAAAATTATGGAGGAAATTTGGGATTTACCTAGTCCACAAAATCGAAGAGTGTATATGAAACTTGTAGAAGGTTATTCACTTACTAAAATAGCAAAAATAGAAAAAAGAGCAATACCAGTTGTAAAAAGGAGTGTAGATAGAGGTATTAAAAAATTACGAAAAAATTTAGAAAATTTTTAGTATAGGGGTAAAAAACAAGTATCAAAGTGAAAAAACAAGTGAGAGGATAAAAACTCTTACTTGTTTTTCTTGAAATGTGAGATAGGAAAGAACATTGAAAATTACATATAAATTCATTAGATACAGTCCCTAATTATTTGAGCTAGTTAAAGACAACTTTCTGAAGAACGAAATTGTCATACTTAAATATTAGATAGCAAACTAATAAGGCGAAGACAAAATGATTAGGTAAGAAACTTTTGTATAGTCATAGAACGAGCGTTAAAAGCGTCCCACGCAATGAGTACAAGTCCATTAAGGGCAGGAGGTATACTAGATACTTCCTATGAGAAATGTTTTTTGCTAACATTTCATCTAATGAATTATAAAGATAGATAAAGAAAATAATAAGATATGAACTCTAAAAATAAGTGCGACAATATCATGTCATTCCAAATCTTTTTAGAGTTCTAATGTATTGAAAGGAATAAATAGAAAATGATAATGAAAATATTATTACTAGATATGATAATAATTGCAATTTTTATGTATTTACTTATATTAGGTGCAAACAAGAATAAAACCAAAAAAGAAAAAGAATATGAAGATGAAGAACAAATGAATGCCTTAAAACAGGAAAAATAGATAATAAATAAACCAAGTCAAAGTGTGACTTGGTTTTGTTAGGGGGAATTAAAGTGAAAAAGAATGTAAGAAAAAAAGAATATGAAATACAAGAAGCAGTAAGTTATTATATTTTAGGTTATAAACGATATGAACGAAACAAAGAACAAGATGGATTGAAAGGAATACTAAGAAACATATTAGAAATTGCACAAGAAAGCCTTAATATAACAGAAATAAAAGAATCTAATATGGATTTAACAAAAAGAATTAATTTTGGTTGGTTTCTATCTGCAAATGATTTCATTGCTTATGCAACTTGTGTTTTCTATGTTCTTATAAATAGAGAAATACAGATAACAGATGAAAAAATAGTTAAAGAATTTTTAAGTGAAATACATTCACATCATCCTAGAAAAATAATGAAAGAAGCAGAAATTATTTTAGATAATTTACTTTAGAAATATTTGGAAATATGCAAATTAACAATTTTTTAGGAATTTGTACATTGGTAAAAAAGTTGAAAGTTTTGTAATCTGTTTATAGAAATAAAAACAAAACTTTCTTTTTTTATTAAAGAAAAGGAGGTTGCCAATGGAAAATGAAAGTGAACAAGTATATGAAGCAGAAGATATACAAAAAATTCTTAAACTAGGAAAAAATAAGGTTTATGATTTCTTAGAAGATGTCTGTTCAAATACACACTTTTTTAGAGTAATAAAAATAGGAAGGTTATATAGGATTCCAAAAAACTCTTTTGACCAATGGCTGAATAGAGAAGAATAGGAGTGAATAGACTTATGAGTAATAAAAGTGTAGCTTTTTTTGAGAGAGGATCTTGGTATCATAGAACAAGAACTTTATTAGAAGATTATACTGTGAGTTATGGAAAAAAAGGAGGATTTAAGACACAAGAAGAAGCAGAAGAAAGTTACGAAAAATGCAATGAAGAATATATGAAACAGCTAACAATACATCATTTAAATATAGATAAAGAGGTCTATCTTTCAAGCTATTTAATTTATTGGTTTGAAAATATATTTAAAGAGAAGAATTTACAAAATAACTATATTTTAGGTGTTGCTTACGTGATTTATAATATGATAGTTCCATTTTTAAGGGAAGAAAATTCAAAAGGAGATATAAAATTAAAGTTAGTAAATACTACATTTCTGGATTCTTTATTAGAAAAATTATCAGAAATAACAGAGTCAGCAGGTAATAAATGTAGAGAAGTTTTAAATTTAGCAATGAATGATGCTCTTAAAGATAAATTTATTTCATATAATCCTGTTCAAGATACTAAACCATATAAAAGAAAAACGCCTAAAATCACAATATTAAACAAAAATCAACTAAAAAAGTTATTGCAATTTGCACAATATGAAAATTGGTATTTAGAGATTTTATTAGGGATTTTTTGTGGACTTAGAAAAGGAGAAATAATGGGATTAAAATTCCAAGATTTTGACAAAGAAAAGAAAATTATCAGAATTAGAAGACAGCTTGTTATTGACCCAGTTCTAGCCAATAATCCTAACGCAATAAATGTAAAAGTGGAAAAATATGTACTAACCGAAAAGCCACCTAAAAAGAATAGTTATCGTAATATTAGAGTTCCAAAAATTATTATAGAAAAACTAATTGATAGGCAAGCAGAATATGAAGTGCATAAAATCATAAAGTCTAATTTTGAAGATTTAAATTATGTGAGCTTTAATAGAGATACAGGAAAACCACAATTACCAAATTCATTTAATAATTATTTATATAGACAATGTCCTAAAAATGCTATACCAACTATATCTGTTCACGGATTAAGGCATATGTTTGCTACTATTTTAATAGAAAGAAATGTACCATTAATTAAAATTTCAGCATTAATGGGACACGATTCACCACATACTACATTTGAAATTTATTGTGATATTATGGATGAAAGAGAAAAAATTGTAGAATTTATTAATAATACATTTACACCAGAAATTGTGGGGGTGCATTAATATGACAGAGGAATTAAAGCCTGTAAGATATATTGATTATAAAATATATAATGTAACAAAAATTAAAAATAAATATGGATTTCGTATAGTTTTAATATTAGATGATAATACCAAAAGAACAGTTCAACATTCTGGATT
>CAOJZE010000006.1 GCA_948466095.1 uncultured Clostridium sp. | reverse complement strand
AAAAAAAAAAAACAACCAAAAAAAAAAAAACCAAAAACTAAAAAAAAAAAAACAACAAAAAAACACCCAAAACAAACCAAAACAACACAACAAAAAGCTTCCCAAAGAAATATCGCAAGAAATCTTAAAGCAAATGTTTAGAAATTTATTAAGAGCAGTGGGAATTATGGTATATTTCATTGTCTTAAACTTAGCTCATTCCACAATGAAGCAAGAAAGATTAGTAGGCGATATAGAAGTATTTGCAGGTGTGTTCTTGGTAGTAGGAATTATCTTTTTAGAAAGAGCTTATAAGAAGGAACAAGGGGGAACAGCGGTGACAGGGATAGAATTTTTAATTTTATCCATACATAGTTTATCCATTATGCATGTTACAACTTTATATAAATATAATTTCAAATCTTATTTACTAACCTCTTCTTATATTATTTCAATCTATTATGTATTGAAATCAATTGTATTATATACAAAGGGAAGAAAAGAATATCTTAATAGTTTAAGTGATATTTCTGAAATTGTAAAAAAGGATGAACCAGTGAAAAAAGAAGCTAAAAAGAGGAGCGAAACAGCCAAGAGTTCAAGGGAAAAAATAGAAGAAAATGAAAATCCAAAGAAAAGAAATACTAAAACCAAAAAAACAAAAATAAGTGAGGAAAAGGAGCAGAAAGAAGAAAACGCTAAGAAAACGACAAGAAAACCAAAAGCTGAAAACATGAAAGAAGAAATAAAAGAAAAACAGACAAAAAGTGACAAAACTACGAAAACCAAAAATAAAAATGCAAAAGAAGAAAAAACAGAAGAAAAGGAAACAAAGAAAAAGAAAACCACTAAAGCAAAAACTAAAACTGACACAGAAGATAAACCAAAAGCAACAAAAGTAGAAAAAAAGAACACAAAAGCAAAAAGTAAAACAATTCAAGAAAAGCCAGAAGAAGCTAAAGTTGAGAAGAAAAGTTCAAAAGCCAAAAGTAAAACCGCAAAAGAAGAAAAAGCAGAGGAAATCGAGACAAAGAAAAAGAAAACCACGAAAACAAAAGCTAGTACTAACACAGACAAAAAGAAAACAACCAAAACAAAAACAGAAAAAGAAGAAAAGGAAGAACCAAAAGTCCCAGAAAAGAAAAAAAGAGGAAGACCCAAAAAAGAAGTAACAAAATCCGAAAAATAAAACAGGACAAAGTTGTTTTTCAAGTTTTGTACGTTAAGGAAGGAATAGATTAACATGATTAAAAGTATGACAGGATATGGCAAAGCCAATCTATCGAAACAGGAAAGAGAATATCAAGTAGAAATCAAAAGTGTCAATCATAGGTATCTAGATATTTCAGTAAAAATGCCAAGAGTTTTAAGTTATTTAGAAGAAGCAGTAAAAAAGGAAATCTCCTCCCAAGTTAAAAGAGGAAAAATAGATGTCTTTATCACTTTTGAAAACAATTCAACCGAAGGAAAAGAAATTAAAATTAATACAGAGATAGCAAAAATTTATATTGATGAATTAAAAAGATTAGCCAAACAAGAAGATATTTTAGCTAATATAGAAGTGACAGAAATATCTAAATTTCCAGATGTTTTGAGTATTCAAAATAAGCAGGAAGATGAAACCATTAAAAGTGAGTTGTTGGAAACCGTTAGCCAAGCAACTGAAAGTTTAGTGCAAATGAGAGCAACGGAAGGTAGCAAAATAGCAGAAGATTTATCAGTAAGAATTAAAGACATTCAAGAAAAAGTAGAAGAAATATCTTCACTTTCTACTGGACTTATTGAAGAATATGTAGTAAAATTAGAGAGTAGAATAAAAGAAATAGCAAGAAATCAAGAAATGGATGAAGCAAGATTAGCACAAGAAGTGGTAATTTATGCTGATAAGTGTTCTGTGGAAGAGGAGATTACAAGATTAAAAAGCCATATATTACAATTGGAGAAGCTTTTCCATACAGAAGAATCAATTGGCAAAAAGTTGGATTTTATCATTCAAGAGATGAATCGTGAAACGAATACAATTGGTTCAAAAGCTAATCATTTGGGAATTACGAATGATGTGATTGATGTAAAAACAGAATTGGAGAATATTAGGGAGCAGATTCAAAACATAGAATAATTTGAAGGAAATGGAGGAAAAATATGCAATTAGTAAATATTGGATTCGGAAATATTGTTTCAGCAGAAAGAATTGTAGCGATTGTAAGTCCAGAGTCAGCACCTATTAAAAGAATGGTGCAAGAAGCCAAGGACAATAAAACAGCAGTAGATGCTACTTATGGAAGAAGAACCAGAGCTGTATTAATTATGGATTCTGGGCATATTATATTATCAGCTGTTCAACCAGAAACAGTGGGAGGAAGAATTGATAAAACAATTTCTCAAGAAGAAGTAAAATAAGAAGAAGGGACATGGGGACGTAGATAATGTCCCTATGCAATAAGCAATCCTATCAACTTAATGTGTTATTTATTATTTTTTTACACCTTGTGTGTCGCAACCTTCAGATTTTTAATATGGATGGTTGCTCCAATCGCACTCGCTTTGCTCGTTTGGTCGCTTACGCGGTGTTGCAAAAATAATAAATAACACATTAAGTTGGAGATTTTGAGTATTTAGGGACATTATCTACGTCCCCATGTCCCAGTTCTTTGTTTTAAAAGAAAGGAAGGAATTTAAAATGATTGTAAAACCAACAGTAGGAGAATTATTAAAAGATGGAAAGGCACAAAACAGATATGAACTAGTAATCGCAACAGCAAGAAGAGCAAGACAAATAGCAGGTGGAGACGAGACAAAAACAGATGTAAAAGAGGAATCACCAGTAACCTTAGCAGCTAATGAAATAGCAGAGGGGAAGGTAACCATATGTTAGTTATTTTATCTGGTGTAGCAGGGGCAGGAAAAGATACCATAAAGAAGCAATTAATAGAAAGGATGGAAAATGTAGAATCGCTTCCATCTTTTACTTCTCGACCAATACGTGAAGGAGATATCGAAGGACAAACTTATCATTTTGTTAGTCGAGAAGAATTTGAAAAAATGATAGAAAACCAAGAATTTTACGAATATGATATTCATCATAACCAATATTATGGAACATCTAGAAAACTACTAAATGAGAAAATAAAAAGTGGGAAAATCATTGTAAAAGATATTGATGTAAATGGGACAGAACATCTAAAGGAATTATTAAAAGAAGATACGAGAGTGGTCACCATTTTTTTAAGAGTACCAAAAGAGGAATTAAAGAAAAGATTAGAAGCAAGGGTGGACAAGCCTAGCCCTCAAGAGGTAATATTAAGGTTAAATCGATTTGATTATGAGGAATCTAAAATCAGCTTATATGATTATGTATTAAAAAATGATAATTTAGAAAAAACAGTACAAATCATAAAAACCATTATAGAAAATGAGCAAAAAATGGAAGAGGAGTAATGTATGGAGGAAAAGTTAGAGGAAGAAAGATTTCTTCATGTTATCATAAAAGAATTATGTCAGGAAATGGGTATTAAAGTAGAGAAGCTATCCTATGGTTGGCTTCTTCAACTTTCTAAAGATGGTAAAATAAGACATATCACAAGAAATCATTTTGATAACAATCCACAAGCGTCTGCTGAAATAGCAGATGACAAATATGCCACTTATGAAGTATTAAAATCTCAAAAGGTGCCAGTGATTGAGCATACCATGATATTCAATCCAGCGACAAGAAGTAAATATATTCCAGAAGAAGGTATTTGGAATACTGTTGTAGAAGAATTTTCGAAATATGATAAATTAGTGGTAAAAGCAAATGATGGTTGTCAAGGCAAGGATGTCCAACTTTGTCGTAACCGAAAAGAGGCAGAAATTGCCATTCAAAAATTATTTCATCAAGGACAAGGCTCTGTCAGTATCTGCCCTTTTTATGATATAAAAACCGAATATAGAACTTTTTATTTAAATGGAGAAGTGCTTTTGGTTTATGGAAAAACGAAACCTTTTGTTATTGGCGATGGAAAATCAACATTAGAGCAATTAGTAGAAGCTCTGCATTTACCAGATAAAAAAGTAATACGAGATAATCTAAGTGTTTTAGATTTAAGTATTGTACCACAAAAGGGAGAAAAGCTTGCTATTTCTTGGAAATATAACTTGAGTGGTGGAGCAACAGCTAAAGTATTAGAAAAGGGAAAATTGTATCAAAGTATGGAAGAATTAGTAATGCAAGTAGGGAAAGCTATGAATATGAATTTTGCTACCATCGATGTGATTCAAACAGTTGACGATGAATTATATGTAATGGAAGTTAATTCAGGTGTGTGTGCTACCATCTTTGCAGAGACAGTGGAGGGTGGCTATGAGATGATAAAAGAGGTTTATAGAAAGGCATTGGAGGATTTGTTTGAATAGCCACTATAGGAGAAAAGGAATTTGAATATTATTTAGAACAAAAGAAGCATGATTAAAGTATGCTTCTTTTTGGAAACAAGAAACTAATAAAATTGTCGAAATTTGCGATGAAAAGTATAGCAAAAAGTATTGATTAAACTAAAATTTTGTGATAAATTATCAAAAAGCAATTATTTTTAAATTGCGAAACAAAACAACTTGGTATGTGCACGCAAGTTAATCTATTATTTATATTTTTATTATTTTAGAATCTAAAAAATCCCAATCAAAAAGAAAGAAGGTTTTATGAAACGAAAAAAACAAAAAATTTTAAGTCTTTTTAGCATGACCAGTACATTATTTTTCATGGTATTATTTTTAAATCTAGGAAGCGTATATGCTGCCACCAATCCCTATACTGTTATCAACTCGCAAACATTATTAGAAACCAACACATTAGATAAGCTAACATTAAACTACACCTCACGTCCCACTGTCAATGTTTCTGGTTCAGAACCATATACCATAAGAGATGGCGTAACAAGTGATTCCACTCCCAAAAGAGAGGTAGAATTTACCAATGCAACGAGAGGAAAAACACTTAATTCGCTTGTCACAGTTGAATTTAGTAATTGTGGTAAATTAAATGGCAAAGCCATTGATATGAAATTAATTTATTCTGATATGGTAACAAAAGGAGAACCGCCACTTTTATATTGGACAGCCTATGGAAAAATGATGGCTTCCAGCAATGAGTGGTGGTACAGAAATATTGAACATGCAACTGTAAAAATTTATTTCTATTATGCTAATTCAAATACACCAATTACCTTAAATACAGCATATCTATCTTTATTTTCAGAAGACCCCAATGAAGGAGCTTCTTCTAAAATATCTTCCCATCAATATTTATACACAAAAACAAATATGAAATATGCAGCTTTTATTGCATCTCGCTATATTTCTCGTACTTATCAAGATATATTTTATGGAACTGGTTCCAAAATAGGTTCCACAGAATCAGGTACCTTAGAATGTGTTTCTTTTCAATATCAAAATACGAATCATATAGAAGTAGAATTATATGCTTTAAGTGAGAATGGACACGAAAAGGTAGATGTACGGTTATCATTTACAATATAGTTCGCTCACGGCTACCATTCCCAATTATCCCAAGAAAACGGTAGATAAGACCGTGTCTAATCAAGGGGATACACTAACCTATACCATAACGCAAGATATTTCAAAAGCTACTGATACTAATTTTTGCTATTCTTCTATGGTGTTAAAAGATGTATTAAATGCCAATTTAACCTATCAATCTTTGATTGTATATGATGAAAATAATAAAAATATAACAACTACAGCAGGAACTGCCCATTATGATAGTTCTAATAGAACCCTAAAATATACTTTTTCTAGTAACTATTTGAAGAATATGAGATACAAAGGGGAAACGTATAAATTTGTGATGAAAGCAAAAGTCAATCCTAAGGTAACAGCGGGGAATATTAGCAATACAGCTTCTACTATTATTAATAATGCTTATACTTTAAATGCTAATACAGTAACTACCAAAATACCTTATCAAGTAATTGTGAATCATGTAGACGAAAAGGGCAAGAAACTAGCAGAAAGTGAAACGATTAAAGGTTATGAAAAAGATACCTATACAACAAAAGCCAAAAGTATACAAGGATATGAATTGACTAAGGTGCCGACCAATAGTAAAGGAAGTATGACACAAGATGTTATTACCGTAAACTATGTATATCGACTAAAGGATGCAACCGTAATAGCTAACTATGTAGATGAAAAGGGAAAGGAAATTGCAGATACTGAAACAATGAAAGGGAAAGTATTTGATGTTTATCAAACAGAAAGTAAAAATATTTATGGTTATGAACTCGTAAAAATACCAGATAACCATTCTGGTACTATGAAAGAAGAACCAATAACCGTAACGTATCGATATCGATTAAAAGAAGCAACTGTAATAGCCAAATATGTAGATAAAGAAGGAAAAGAACTAGCAGAAAGTGAAACCATAAAAGGTAAAGTGTTTGAGCACTATCAGACAGAGTCAAAAGAAATATATGGTTATCAATTAAAAGAAATACCACAAAATCAAGTTGGTACGATGAAAGAAGAACCAATCACCGTGACATATGTGTATCAATTGAGAGATACCAGTATCATAGCTCAATATGTGCATGAAAGCGGAAAGGAACTAGCAGAAAGAGAAACTGTGACAGGAAAGGTTTTTGACACATATCAAACAGAACCCAAAGATATTTACGGTTATGAATTAGTGAAAATACCAGAAAACCAATCTGGAATTATGAGGGAAGAACCAATCACTGTGACCTATCCTTACCGTTTAAAAGATACCACGGTAGTCGTTCGATATGTAGATGAAGAAGGAAAGGAAATAACAGAAGGAGAAACGATGCAAGGAAAAGTATTTGACGATTATAAGACAAATTGTAAAGAGATAAAGGGATATGCCTTAACAGAGAAACCAGCCAATAGCACAGGAACAATGGAAGAGAATCAAATTTGCATTGTATATCGTTATCGAAAGCTTCATTTTAACATTTCTGTTTCCCAAAAATTAGCAAAAGTCGAGTTGAATCATGAGCCACAAAATGTTTTTGAAAAATTAGAAATTGATAGAAAAGTAGTTGTCAATTCCTTGAAACTTACTTATACCATTCATGTTTCCAATCCTAGTGAATTAGATGGCTCAACCATACTTTGTTATGATATTCCAAAAGGATATGTAGCATTAGAAGAGGATAATCCAGGTTGGACAGTAGAGGGAAAATTAGCACATAGAAATGTAGATAACTTAGTGATGGGAGAAACAAGAGAGTTTACGATTGTTTTGACAGCAAGAACAAGCGAAATTACAGGAGTTCTGACTAACAAAGTGACTTGTAAAGATTCTAGTTGTGAACCTGGATTTGAGGAAACAACTTTGGAGGATAATACTGATACAAAGGAATTTATTGTTAGTATTTCAACTGGTTTAAAAGAACGTATCATAGAAATTGTTCTGGAAGTGCTAGTGGTGTTGTCTGTTTTAGGTATGGTATTGTGGAAAGTTAGAAAAAAGAAAAATTAAAAGTATAACAGTTTTTGCAATTGAAAAATAATAATGTATTTTTAAATCAAGTTATATTACAATAAACTAAAACATGTCGTTCAATTATTAACAGAAGGAAAACCTTTACCTATTAAATATAAAGAACATTATTTAAGGAAAGGCTAATATTTGAAATAATACCTAGCATTTGATAGTACTAGGTATTACCACATAAATTTACACTATTATTACCATAGCATTGAGGAATAAAAATTTTTCGCAATAAAAAATTGAATATGCTAGACAAAAAGAAGCAAAAGTAAAACTCCATTGTGATAAAATAAATAAAAATAATGAACTGAAAAGAAAGAAGAAACAATCAAAAATATAGCCAATCAGCTAGAAATAGAATTAGAAGAAATACCACGCTAGGATACCATAAATAATATATTTGAAAAGCTTGAAAAGGAATATAAAAAAATGGTATAATTAATAAGATAGTATAAAAATATTTTATTAGAAAAAAGGAGGAACTATCATGAATGAAATCATGAATGAAATGATGATGGTACAACAAATTGAAAAGGCAATACAAGACCAAAAGAGTAGTCGGAAAGAAGTACTCAAGTGTTTAACGCGTTTAAGTGCGGAAGTTCTTAAACTACTTAGAAATTTGAATCAAAAAGGATTTGCCCCAGAAAGAAGGATCTGCATTGAAGAGGAAAAACAATTAGAAAATTATATGAGTTTTAATCATGTACGCAGAGAGGAAGTACTTAGTCTCATTAATAATCTGAATAATTGTATGAGCGAGGAATTTAAAGATATGTCTATAATATTTGCAAAAACAAATACATTGCGGGATGTATATTATAATGGATTCTTTCAACAACTGAAAAGATTAAGTGAGATTTTAGATGAGATTGAGGAGACCTGCAAGAAATTGGGGGAAACTCAGAAAAGGTTCACAAAAAATTAACAAGGAGTGAGAAAAACCGGCAAGCCAACCTCCTGGAACGAGTGTTCCGAGAGGTTGGCTTCCTCCATTTTTTATATAAATTTTCTCTCTTGCCGTCTTGTGAAACCCCAAAAAATTTGATATACTAATGCTAGAAAAGAGGAGAAAAAATGATAGCAGAAGTAATCATCAACCGAACCGCCAAAAAACTAAATAGAATTTTTGACTATCGCATCCCAAAAAACTTAGAGGGACTTATTTTTGTTGGAAGCAAAATTTTAGTACCCTTTGGAAAAGGTGGGAAACTAGAAGAAGCTTTTGTTGTAGGATTAAAAGAAAAAACGAGCTATCCCAATGAAATGAAAGAGATTGCCAAACTAGAAGAACAATTAAAAGACGAACAAATAGCATTAGCCAAATGGATGGCAAAAAGATATTTTTGTAATGTATCAGATTGTATCAAATTAATGCTAACGCCAGGAAATAGAACCAAAAATAAAGAAAAAAGAATCCAAGATAAAACTATAAATGCTATTTATTTAGGAAAAGACAGAGAAGAAATAGAATTAGACATCGAGATAGGAAAAATCAAATCAGACAAGCAAAAGAAAATTATTAATTTTGTAAAAGACAACGAAGGAGTCACCATACCAGAAATAGAAATGTTGACAGACTGTTCTAGAGCCATTGTTAATACACTTATCAAAAATGGTTATTTGGAGATAGTAGAACAGAAAATAGAAAGAAATCCATTGCATTTAAAAGACACGGAAACCATTCAACAAAGAGAAAAAACAGAAAAATTGCCATTAACAAAAGAACAAGAAATAGCGTATCAAACGATAGAACAAAAAATGGAACAGAAGGAATATCAGTCTTTCCTACTATATGGGATAACAGGTTCAGGGAAAACAGAAATTTATTTACAATTAATCCAAAAAGCATTAGAACAGGATAAAACAGCCATCTTATTAGTGCCAGAAATATCCTTAACTCCACAAATGTTAGACCGATTTATTGCTCGATTTGGAAAAGAAGAAATTGCCGTATTACATAGCAAACTGTCAATGGGAGAAAGGCACGATGAGTGGGAGCGAATTAAGGAGAGAAAAGCAAAAATTGTGATAGGAGCCAGGTCAGCCATTTTTGCACCAGTTGAAAAAATAGGAATTATTATCATTGACGAAGAACATGATAGTTCCTATCAATCAGAAGCCAATCCAAAATACAATGCCAAAGAGGTTGCCAAACAGATTGCGAAACAAAGCAAATGTCCACTCTTATTAGGGAGTGCAACACCAGATATAAGAACCTATTATGTTGCCATACAAGAACAAAAACCAGATGTACAATTATTAACCTTAACCAAAAGAGCCAATCAATCATCTTTGCCCAAAGTACAAGTAGTAGACTTAAAGCAAGAACTAGTCAATCGGAAATCGTTCCATGTTAAGTATGGATTTATATAGTGCCATTGAGGAAAATCTAAAACAAAAAAGACAAACCATTTTATTTTTAAATCGAAGAGGGTATTCTACTTTTATTATGTGTAGAAATTGTGGGTATACTGTACAATGTAAGAACTGCAACATTAGTATGACTTATCATAGTTATGAGAAAAAAATAAAATGTCATTATTGTGGTTATGAGGAAAAAGTAGTAATGGTATGTCCAGAATGTCACAGCGATAAAATTCGCTATTTTGGGACAGGAACCCAGAAACTAGAGCAAGAAATTAATAAACAATTCCCAAATGCAAAAACAATTCGAATGGATATTGATACAGTAACCAAAAAGAATTCACATGAGGAAATTTTAAATCGCTTTAAAAATGAAAATATCGACATCTTAATTGGGACACAAATGGTAGTGAAAGGACATCATTTTCCGAATGTTACCTTAGTTGGTGTTATTGCGGCAGATAGTTCTTTAAACATCGATGACTATCGTGCTAATGAAAGGACTTTTCAAATTTTGACCCAAGTAGCAGGACGAGCAGGAAGGGAAAATTTACCGGGAAAAGTAATCATACAAAGTTACAATCCAGAAAATTTCAGCATTCAATGTGCCAAAAAACAAAATTATGAGAATTTTTACGAAACGGAAATAGCACTACGAAAGCAGTTGAAA
Organism: uncultured Clostridium sp.; assembly: GCA_948466095.1. GTDB lineage: Bacteria > Bacillota > Clostridia > TANB77 > CAG-508 > CAG-269. The sequence goes on along the minus strand of CAOJZE010000006.1, from coordinate 16,524 downwards.
TATCCACCATTTTGTGATATAACAGTAGTGAGTTTTAATGGCTTACAAGAAAAGGAAATTCGGGCAAGCCACTCAATGGATGTATGAATGTTTAAAAAATAACTTAAAAGGAGAATCATTCAAAATATTTAAGCCAATGCCAGCACCCATTGATAAAATACAAAATCGATACCGTTGGCGAATCATTCTAAAGGGGAATATGACGAATCAAGTAAATGATATATTAAATCAATGCTTGCAACAAGCTTATGCAAAGAATTGGAAAAATACAAAAATAACGATGGATGTGAATCCAAATAATATGATGTAAAGAGGTAAGAAAAATGGCAATTCGAAATTTGAGACTAGAAGGGGACGAAATTTTAAAAAAGAAATCCAGGGAAATAGAAACAATTGACGAAAAAATACAAATTTTAATTGATGACATGATAGAAACCATGCATAAATATAATGGAGTGGGGCTTGCAGCAGTGCAAGTAGGAATTCTAAAAAGAGTAATTGTCATTGATTTATATGATGATAATGGTCCAATTGTAATGATTAATCCCGTTATTATAAAAGAAAAAGGGGAACAAGAGGTGGACGAAGGTTGCCTAAGTTTTCCGAATCAATTTGCTAAAGTGATTAGACCAGCAGAAATAGTCGCAGAATACACAGATAGAGAAGGGAAAAGAATGAAAGTAAAGGCAAAGGAATTGTTAGCACAAGCTATTAGCCATGAAGTTGACCATCTAAATGGAGAGGTATTTATGGATAAGATACTACCAGGAACATTAGAATACATAGAACCAGAGGAGAAATGATTTATGAATATTATTTTTATGGGAACACCAGATTTTGCGAAAGAAAGTCTGGAAGCAATTCATAAGGCAGGACACAATATCATAGGAGTTGTAACCAATCCAGATAGACCACAAGGAAGAGGGATGAAACTACAACCATCAGAAGTAAAAAAAATTGCCTTAGAAAAAGAATTTAAAATATATCAACCATTACAAATAAAAAATAACACAGAATTTATAGAAGAGGTGAAAAAGCTCAATCCAGATGTTATTTGTGTGGTGGCTTATGGGACAATACTACCCAAAAGTATATTAGAAATCCCTAAATTTGGTTGTATTAATGTCCATGCTTCTTTACTACCAAAATATAGAGGAGCAGCACCGATTCAATGGGCTGTTTTAAATGGCGATAAAACAACAGGAGTGACAACCATGTATATGGACAAAGGAATGGACACAGGAGATATTATTTTAAAACAAGAAATAGAAATAGGAGAAGAGGAAACAACAGGCGAATTATGGGATAGACTGGCTAAAATAGGAGGAAAACTGTTAGTAGAAACATTACAACAAGTGGAAAAGGGAATTGCACCAAGAGAAAAGCAAGGAAAGGATTTTACCATAGCACCTATGTTATCGAAGGAAATGGCTAGGATTGATTGGGAGACCAAAACAGCACAAGATATTAAGAATCTGGTAAGAGGATTAAATCCTATTATGGGAGCCTATACCTATTTAGCTGGAAAAAAGATAAAATTCTGGAAAGTAGATTTAGCAAAGAAAGAGGAAATTGTGCTAGAAGGTTCAACACATACTATGAAAAATGGGACGGTACTGGTTTCCAATCCTAAAAAGGGCTTATTTATTAAAACAAAACAAGGTGTTTTAAAGGTACTGGAGATTCAAGGAGAAAATGCTAAAAGAATGGCAATTCAAGACTTTTTAAGAGGGAATTTGATTCAGGAGTTTGAAATGTTTGAATGGTAATTATTCTGTAAGTAATAGAAATTTATAAAATTTAATGAAAATAGTTGTAAAAACACTTAAAAATTGATATACTTGATAAGAAATTAAGTATATCAATTTTTGATAAATAAAGGAGGAGTTTAAAATGAGTGAAGAAAACCAAGAAAAAGGCGAAATAGTAGAATTAGAAGAAGAAATAAAAACAGAAAACGAAGGAATCCAAATATCCAATGATGTAGTAGCAGTTATTGCAGGTGTAGCAGTATCAGAGGTTTCAGGAGTAGCAGGAATGGCAGGCGGATTTGCAGGAGGCATATCAGAAGTATTTAGCGGAAAGAAAAATCTAGCCAAAGGAATCAAAGTAGAGGTAATGGAAGCACGAGCTAAAATTGATGTTAATATCATAGTAGAATATGGTTCCAGAATTCCAGATGTTGCATTTGAAATTCAAAATAGAGTAAAAAAAGCGGTAGAAAGTATGACTGGCTTAAAAGTAGAAGAAGTAAATGTACATGTACAAGGTGTTAATACCGATAATGCAAAAGAAGAAATAAAACAAGAGGAAGACACAGAAGAAACAGAAGAGGAAGATTAATAAAAAATGGAGGAAATAAAATGAAAATTTTAGAAAAAATTGCACTAATTATTTATTCTAGTATCATGTTAATTGTATCTATGATTCTATGCTTATTAGTATTTGGATGGTTAGATATAGGATTAGTAGGAAATGTTATAACAACAGTTATAGTGGAGGAAACATCAAGTAAAATACTATTGGGAGTAAGTGTTGTATTTATTTTAGTATCGATTAAATGTATCTTTTTCGATGGTGGTTCAAAAGAGCAAATGAACGAAAGACAAGGAATACTTTTAGAGAACGAAAGTGGAAAACTAATGATTTCAAAAGAAACCATTCAAAATCTAGTAAATTCAGTCGCTTTGAATTTTCAAAGTGCAGAAGATGTAACGACTAGAGTGGAATTAGATAAAGAGAATAATGTTAGGGTTTTTGTTAATTTGATTGTAAACGAAGAGGCTATTATAAAGGATTTATCTGTAAATCTTCAAGCGAAAATAAAAGAAAAAGTAAAAACAGCAACTGATTTAGAGGTGAAAGAAGTAAATATAACAGTTAAGAAGGTGGCTCCAACACAACAAGAAACAGAATAGAAGTATTATTTTTAATTACCAAAACATTTATGAAAAATATCTTTTTTTACTGGGTTGGTTCAATCATATGCAAATAATGTTTTGGTATGTGAAGAAAAATAAAACAGAAAGGAATGTGATAAGAATGAACTTAAAAGAATTTTGGAACAGTTATAAAGGAGCAATCATAGGGATTGTTGTTGCCATATTAATTTTAGTAACCAGATTACATGATTTAATATTAGCCATTGTAATTTTAGTATTGGGAGCATTAATAGGAAACTATGTACAACAAAACAAAGAGGACGTAAAAACAAAGTTAAAAACATTTATTGATAAAATGTAGAATAAGGTAAAGGAGGAAATGTTAGCCTTTAAGGCTGACATAAGCTAGAAGATATGAACAGAACAGCTATCAGAGAGCAAGCCTTTAAATTAATATATAGTTTAGAAATACAAAAACAAGATGATTTAGAAGAAACCATAGAATTATATGAACAAAGTAATGAAATTTCAGATGAAAAGGCAAAAGCATATATAAAAGATGCTATTTTTGGTATAGAAAAAAACAAAGAAGACATCATTCAACACATAGAAAAAAACTTGAAATCAGACTGGAAATTAGAAAGAATTTCCAAAATTGATTTAGCGATTTTAAAGTTGGCCATCTATGAGTTGAAATATACAGAAATACCATTTAAAGTAGCGATTAATGAAGCAGTAGAATTAGCCAAAAAGTATGGAGAGGATGCTTCTAAAAATTTTGTCAATGGAGTCTTAGCGAGTGTAGTAAAAGAATAGAGGTAAGAATATGAAATATGCAGATATGGCGATAACAGTTTCCGACTTAAATCAATATATCAAAAACAAGATAGCAGAAGACGAATATCTAAATGAAATACTGGTAAAAGGAGAAATTTCTAATTTTAAAAACCATTATACAGGGCATATGTATTTCACGCTAAAAGACGAGAAATCTCTCATAAAATGTATTATGTTTAAATCTTATGCCCAAAAGTTAAACTTCATGCCAAAAGATGGAATGAAGGTATTTCTTTTTGGGGGTGTTTCTGTTTTTGAGCGAGATGGCGTGTATCAAATTTATGTCAAAGCTATGGAAGAAGATGGTTTAGGAGATTTATATACCAAATATCAAGAATTGAAAAATAAATTAGAAGAGCAAGGCTTATTTGACGAAGAACATAAAATGCCAATTCCTAAAATGCCAAAAGTAATAGGTGTGCTAACTTCCCAAACTGGTTCGGTAATTAGAGATATTATTAATGTATCTACCAGAAGAAATCCGAATGTAGTCATTCGTTTATTACCAGTTCCAGTACAAGGAGGAGGGGCAGCTCAAAAAATTGCAGATGGTATTGAATATATGAATCGAAACAAGTTAGCAGATGTATTGATTTTAGCAAGAGGAGGAGGCTCTTTAGAAGATTTATGGCCATTTAATGAAGAAGTGGTAGCACATAGTATTTATCATTCAGAAATTCCAATTGTATCAGCAGTCGGACATGAAACTGATTTTACCATAGCCGATTTTGTAGCCGATTTACGAGCACCAACACCTTCCGCAGCTGCTGAATTAGCGGTTCCAGATAGTTATGAGGTAAAACGAAAAATTACAAACTATCAAAATCGATTAAGAATGGCTTTGCTTAAAAAAGTAGAGGTTATGAAATTACGATACGAAAAAAGTATGTCAAGTTTCGTTTTTAAAGAACCAACACGTAGAGTGCAAGAAAATTATATTAGGATAGATAACTGTATGAAACAATTGGAAATGCTAATAAGAGCAAAACAAGAAAAAGAAAAGATGAAATATAGTGAACTAATTGCTAAGCTAGATGCGTATAGCCCATTAAAAACATTATCGAGAGGATATTCCATTACGCAGAAAGGTGGCAAAGTGGTCAAAACACAAGCAGAGCTGAAGTCTGGTGATGTGCTTGAAATTCGATTTGTGGACGGACAGGTAGAGGCGAAAGTAAAATAAAAAAGGAGGTTACCATGAGTAAGAGTTTTGAAGAGCAAATGGAAGCTTTAGAAGAAATTGTAGAAGAATTAGAAAAGGGAGAATTGAGTTTAGAAGATTCGGTTTCCAAATTTGAAGAAGGGATCAAAATTTCAAAACAATGTAATAAGACATTAGAGGAAGCAGAAAAGAAAATTACGATTTTAGTCAATCAAGAGGGTGAGATGAAAGAAGAAGATTTTGAAACAGAAGAATAAAAAATAGAGAGGAGGACATGTTAGCTGTTAAGACTAACATACTGAAAGATGAACAATTTTATTACATTTGCACAAAGTAAATATATTTATGTACCATTCTTTTTATGGTTTGGGATACAATTATTTAAGTTGATTTATGATTTAGTTACCACGAAAAAATTTAATTTTAAGAGAATCATAGGAGCTGGACGGAATGCCAAGTTCCCATTCAGCAATAGTAGCAGGTTTAGCAACCTTGATTGGAAAATATGAAGGAGTGCATACACCTATATTTGCTTTGGCATTTATTATGGCATTTATTGTTATGTATGATGCTTGTGGCGTAAGAAGAGCTGCAGGGAAGCAAGCAGCTCTATTGAATAAATTAATTGAAACACCTGGATTGACAGGAATGCAAGTATCCGAAAGATTGGTAGAGGTATTAGGACATACGCCAGTTCAAGTATTTGTAGGAGCTTTAATAGGAGTTGTTATAGGACTAGTTGTTTAAATTTTTATATTAAAATAAAGGAAGTACAAATTGTGAGAAAAATAGAAATAGAAAAAAGAAGAGAGAAAGTAAAGAAATTATACGACAAGATGACGCAAAGTGAAATAGCAAGAAAATTGGGTGTTAATTTAAGCACAATAACGAGAGATATAAAATATTTAAAGGCGCAGGAAGGGATTAAAAAAGGAAAAAGAAAAAGAAAAAAGAAAATAGAAAAACAAAGAACAGAAAAGGTAAAAAAATTATACGAAAAAGGAGAAATGACACAAAGTGAAATAGCAGCAGAATTGCAAATTAGTGAAGGCACAATATCAAAAGATATAAAATATTTAAAGGAACAGGGAGAGATTGAAAAGGGTAGAATAGAACAAAGAAGAGAAGAGGTAAAAGAATTATACAAAACAGGAGAAATGACACAAAGTGAAATAGCAAGAAAATTGGGTATTAGTTTAAGCACAATTAGAAGAGACATAGAATATTTAAAGGAACAAGAAGAGATTGAAAATGAAAGAATAGAACAAAGAAGAGAGGAAGTAAAGAAATTATACAATGAACACAAGATGACACAAAGTGAAATAGCGAGAAAATTGCATGTTAGTGAAGGCACAATATCAAAAGATATAAAATATTTAAAGGAACAGGAAGAAATTAAAAATGATAGAATAGAACAAAGAAGAGAAGAAGTAAAAGAATTATACAAAACAGGAAAAATGACACAAAGTGAAATAGCAATAAAATTGGATGTTAGTCTAAGCACAATAGCAAAAGACATAGAATATTTAAAGGAGCAGGAAAAGATTGAAATAGGAAAAAGAAAAAGGGGAAAACATAAGACAAGAAAGCTAAATCCAATTCAGATAAGAAAATTATGTGATGATTTTTGTGGAGAACCTAAAAAAAAAGAAACTTTAGAAAAATATATTTTAGATTGTAAAGATGAATTTAAAGAGGGAACATTAAAAGTAGAAAATTTGCCAATTATAGAAGAAGTTGCAACATTAATAGATAACTATAAAAGCTGTGCTTTTTATTTAAATGTATGTATAAAATTTAAAAAATTTCAAGAAGCAATTAAATTTATCAACAGTCAGATAAGTAACGAAACATTTACAGATGAACAAAGAAATAAAATAAAAGAACTAAGGAAAAAGATGGAAGAAATTAGTAAAAAAAATATAGCAATTGGAATGTTAGAAAAAGGAGAAGGAGTAGCAAAAACAGTAGAACTTTTAGGATTACCAGAAGTAGATGTAATAAGACTAAATAATAAATTATTAGAGAAAAGCCAAAAGAAAGATGAAAATGACGGAATGAAAAAAGAAATATTAATATAAGGAGGGATTAAAATGGCAGATATAGAAATAGCAAGAAGCACAAAATTAGAAAAAATAGTAGACATAGCAAAAAAAATAGAAATTGATGAGGAGGACATAGAACAATACGGAAAATACAAGGCTAAAATATCTGAGAAAGTTTATGAAAGCAGAAAAGAACAAAAAGATGGAAAGCTAATCTTGGTAACAGCTGTTAATCCAACCCCATTAGGAGAAGGAAAAACCACCATATCCATAGCAATAGCAGATGGACTAAGAACCATAGGAAAAAATTCTATTATAGCTTTAAGAGAACCATCTTTAGGACCAGTCTTTGGCATTAAAGGGGGAGCAACAGGAGGAGGAAAGGTTCAAATTGCACCAATGGAAGACATCAACCTACATTTTACAGGAGATATTCATGCCATAACAGCTGCTAACAATTTATTAGCTAGTTTAATTGATAACCACATTTACTATGGAAATCAATTAGGTTTTGAAAGAATTGTATGGAAAAGATGTGTGGATTTAAATGATAGACAACTAAGACAAGTGGAGACAGGTTTATCAGGAGAAAAGAAGATTGTGCCAAGAAACGATAAATTTGACATTACCGTTGCTTCTGAAATCATGGCAATTGTATGTTTAGCAACAGATTTAAAAGATTTAAAAGAAAAATTAGGAAATATCTTAATTGGCTATAATAAGCAAGGAGAACCAATCTATGCCAAACAACTAAAAGCAGAAGGAGCTATGACGGTTTTATTAAAAGATGCTTTAAAGCCAAATTTAGTACAAACCTTAGAACATACACCAACTATTATCCATGGCGGACCATTTGCTAATATTGCACATGGATGTAATAGTATTATGGCAACTAAATTAGCTTTGAAATTGGGAGATTATGTCATAACAGAAGCTGGATTTGGAGCAGACTTAGGAGCTGAAAAATTCATTGACATCAAATGTAGAAAAGCAGGCATTAAACCAGATGCTGTGGTATTGGTCGCAACCATAAAAGCCATTAAATATCATGGTGGGGTAGAAAAAGATAAAATACAAGAAGAAAACATAGAAGGAATTGAAAGAGGAATTGACAACTTATATCGTCATATTGATAACTTAAAAAATAAATTTGGATTAAATGTCATTGTAGCTTTAAATCGATATGTACAAGATACCGAAAAAGAAATTGATTTCTTAAAAGAAAAGCTAGCAGAAAAAGGGGTTGAATTAAGCTTAGTAGAAGGATGGGCAAAAGGTGGTGAAGGAGCTAGAGACATTGCTGAAAAATTAGTCAAATTAACCGAGCAAGAAGAACCTAATTTTACCTATATGTATGAACTAGAAGACTCCATCCAAACTAAAATTGAAAAAATTGCTACTAAAATTTATGGAGCAAAAGGAGTTGATTTTTCTGAATCAGCTTTAGCAGAAATCAAAAAAATAGAAGAACTAGGATATAGTAATTTTCCAGTATGTATTGCGAAAACACAATATTCTTTCTCAGATGATGCCAAAAACTTAGAGTGTAAAGGAGATTACAATATTACCATTCGTGATATTCAATTAAAAACAGGAGCAGGCTTTGTGGTTGCTCTAGCGGGAAAAATTATGACGATGCCAGGTCTTCCAAAAGTACCATCAGCAGAAAGTATAGATATTGATGAAAATGGAGAAATTGTGGGAATATTCTAATAAAATTGCCAAGAGGAAAAATAAATGAAAGCAAATCACAGGAATCATAAAATATTCATAGATGAGTTAAAAAGAACCTTTCCTATTTATATAGTAGGAATGGTTTTTCATGCTTTTGTGGTATGGATTTTATTCAAAATACCAACCATCATAGGAGAAATACTAGATTTACTACTACAAGGAAATATAGAAACAGAAATCATCATGCATCAAGTCTATGTCCTTATTTTCTATTCTGTCTTTATGATTATACCAAGAATTATTTATAGAAACTTATTATTTAGAAGAGCCAGAATATCAGATACCTATTTAAGAAAAAAAGTATTGGAACACTTACAATATGTAAAACCAGAATACTATGACAAAGAAGAAAAAGGAGCTTATTTAGCTTACCTATCCATTGAAATACTAAGAATTGATAGATTTTTGGGACATGCTTTTTTTGATATATCAAGATTAGTACTTGCTCCTATTATTGGAATTGTGATGATTGGGAAAAATGTCAATTTACTATTAGCAGTAAGTGTAATACCAATCATTGTGATTGCCGCTATTTGGTTATTTAAGTTATATAAAAAATTAGATGAAACCATAGAACAGGCAAGAAAAGTTGAGATAACCTATTCGAATAGAATTGAGCAAAATACATCTGGTTTTTCCTTAATTAAATTATATAACCAACAAGAGCAACAAAAGGAAAAAATGAAAAAGATAAATCAAGAAATGTATGTAGCAGATTATCAAATTGGGGTCGTAAAAAACAAGATTGACAATGTGATTAACATTGTGTATGGAACTTGCTATTCGATTGGATTTGCACTTGGCGTATTTTTAATCCAAAAAAACATCATAACAGTGGGAGAATTAACGGTTTACATTGCCTGTATTACTAGAGCTTTGGGAGAAATGAATGGTGCGATTAAACCATTATTAGATGGTATCGCTTATTTCAAACAAGCCAAAAGAAGATACAACTATTTTTATTATTTAGAGACTTACAATCAAGAGGGAAAAGAGCTACAAGAAATCGAGAAAATAGAAATCAATCACTTAACCTATCGCTATGCAAAAAATACGAAACCAGTCCTTGAAGATATTTCTATGAAAATTCATAAAGGCGAGAAAATAGGAATCGTAGGACAAGTCGGAAGTGGAAAAACCACGTTAATGAATATTTTAGCTGGATTTTATGAAATACCAGATAACACGGTAAAAATCAATGGAATGAATAGCAACGAATATAAAAGAGAAAGTATTTTTAGTAAAATTGGCTATGCAACGCAAAAAAGTATTATTTTAGATGAAAACATCAGAAATAATATTGACATGAAACAAGAAAGAAAACAAGAAGAAATCACAACCATAGCTAGTAAATCAGAATTATTAGAAGATGTCCAAAAAATGAAAGAAAAGTTTGATACTAAAATTGGAGAGAATGGAGCTAAAGTCTCTGGCGGGCAAAAGCAAAGAATTCAAATTGCAAGAACACTGTTGGAAACAAGAGAAGTCAATATTTTTGATGATAGTTTATCTGCCTTAGATAGTGAAACAGAAAAAAAGGTATTACAAACAATTGAAAAAGAAATAGGAAAGAATACCCTAATTGTTGTTTCCAACAAAATAAGTATGATGAAGAACATGGATAAAGTTTATTTATTAATCGACGGAAAAATTCAGAGCTGTGGTACGCATCAAGAACTACTAGAAAATAATGAATTATATCGAGAGCTAAGTCAATATGAGAAAGAGGGTGAGTTGCTATAAAAAGTATCCTAAAAAAACATGGCAAATCTTATATTTTAATTAGTATTTTATTGATTTTATGCAATACCTTAAGTACCATTCATCCTTTTATTATGAAACAAATTGTAGATGTTGATTTGCAAGCTGATGATGTGCAAACCATTTTAATGAAATTAGTGTTTGCCTATATCTTGGCTGATATTTCTTTAGCTTGGATAGGATTTGCCACGATTTGTGCCATTGGTTTGTCGACCATGAAATTCACGAATGTGTTAGGAAGGTTAAATCGAGAAGTGCTAAAAAGAAGAGATAGAGAAACGAGAGAATTTTCTGAATTTTATAATAAAAATAAATTGACCTATTTATATCAATTGCAAGAAAAAAATAAAGAAAAATCGGATTTTCTATTTGAAGATGAACTTAAAGTAAGAAAGAAATACATATTTATTCATAGTTTCACCTATTGGGCATTAACGGTATTAGAAGCCATAGGGATTTATAGTGTTCTATACTATGCGCTAAACATCAATTTATCCATATCCATTGGTAGCTTGTATTTAATTTTATTTTATATCAAAGAATGCAGAAGCCCTTTAAGTGAGATATGTGACCAATTAGAAGAAATTCAAACTTGTTTGGCATCGTATCAAAGAGTGAAAGAGATTTTACAAGAAACAGATTTAGAAGATTTGACAGTTGGCGAAGAAATGGATATCGTTAAAGGAGATATCGAATTTCAAAATGTATGTATGAATTATGACAAAGAAATGGTTTTAAAAGATGTATCATTTATCATAAAAGAAGGGACAAAAGTAACGATTGCAGGAAGAACAGGAGCAGGCAAGTCTACTTTAGTCAATGTGTTGATGAAATTATATGACATCAAAAGTGGAAAAATATTAATTGGAAACAAAGATATTCATAAAATATCTACCAAAAGCCTAAGAAATCATATTTCCTATATTTCGCAAACCCCTTACATTTTTGCTGATACCGTAAGGAATAATATCCAATTTGGTAATTCAGAAGTAACGGATGAAGAAATTATAGCATTGGCAAGCCAAATTGGTGCAGATAGTTTGTTTCAAAAATTGCCAGAAGGATTAGACACTAAAATAAAGGCAAACCAGATGTCTTATGGCGAATTACAAATGATTGCTTTTCTTCGTGCGATTCTACATCATGCCAATATTTATATTTTTGATGAACCCACATCTAATATTGATTTAAAGACAGAAAATTTGATTCAAAGGGTGATAAATCATATTTCGAAAATGAGTACAGTCATTATTATTGCTCATAGAAAGTCTACGATTGCTAATTCGGATAAAGTGATTTATTTGAAAGATGGACAAGTGTATCATGCAGTTAAAAAATAGAAAAAAATAAATAATTATGCAAATATGATAGACTTTTTGAAAGAAATGTTATAAAATTCTTATCATAGAAAGTAAGTTTAGCAGATGTGTGTGTTGCCTTCTACATACAATGGGTTAATAGTCAAATAAAATAAAGACACTACACATTTGCTTGGCAGAGCGATGTGTAGTTTTACAAATTTATATTTGGCAACCACATTTCTGTGATTACTTACTTTCTATTTTTATTATACTCTAATTATATAGAAAAAGTCAAGAAATATGAAGGATTATTTTTAAGAATATTAAGGAGGAACATGTATGTTGTTAGCAAACAAGTTGAATTATGGAGATACGATAGGGGTTGTTGGAGTATCGAATAGTTTACAACGCAATGTTAATAGAGAGGATTTGTTTTACAAAGGAGAGAAATTCTTACAAAGCAAAGGCTTTAAAATAAAAAGAGGGAAATATGTGTTAGAAAATCATTATGGTTCAGCTGGCACGAGAGAGCAAAAAGCAGAAGATTTTATGAACATGTTTCAAGATGATGAGGTAAAGGCAATTATTTGTTTATTAGGAGGACAAACTTGCAATACTTTTATTGATTTATTAGATTATGAAATCATAAAACAGCATCCTAAAATATTGGTAGGATACAGTGATATTACGGTATTGTTACAAGTTTTACAGCAAAAAACAGGGCTTGTTACTTTTCATGGGCCAGATTTTATTAATTATGGAGAAGAGACAGCAGAAGAAAGATGGGTAGAATTCGAAAATGTGTTTATTCATAAAAAGATACAAAAGTTTTATCAAGGTGAGAAAAAAATTATAAAAGAGGGAAACCATAAACAGATTAATGGCAAATCCATAGGAACGAATTTAGGAAGTATGATGTATTTAGTAGGAACGCCATATTTTCCTGATATGACAGATAAGATTCTATTTTTCGAAAGTTTCCGTATTTCACCAGATGAATGTGAAAGAAGATTCGAACAGTTAAGACAAGTAGGCGTTTTTGACAAAGTGAAGGCAATTGTTATTGGCTATAATTATGATTTACAGAAAAATGGAGATACTTACCCACAAATGGAAGATGTATTGTTAGCCTATACGAAACAATATGATTTTCCTATTATAAAATGTAATGATTTTGGACACAAAATAGCAAATTGTGTCATCCCAGTTGGAGTGGATACCAAAATAGATATAGAAAATAAAAAAATAGAATTTGTAGGAGAGTTTTTGCAATAAATTGAAAAATTTGTAAGAATACATAAAGATATGGTATACTATATCATATAGAAAAACAATCGAAGGAGGTAATGATATGTCTGAAAGAATTTATACAATAGATGAGATTAAAAAAATATTACAAGAAATATTAAAAAATTTTTCAGTAAAAAAAGCGATACTGTTTGGTTCGTATGCAAAAAATACTCCTACACCTAAGAGTGACATCGATTTGGTAATAGATAGCGAAGGAAAGTTATTAAATATAAATTTTTATGGTTTATTAGAAGATTTAATACAAAAGTTAGAAAAAAATATTGATTTATTTGAAATATCTGAGATTCAAAAAGATAGCAGGATTTATAATGATATTCAAAAGGAAGGAATTATTGTATATGAAAAGTAAAGATAGAATTATTATTCAAAAGATAATAGGTTACATAGATGATATTGAAAAATATGTTGATGGATTAGAAGCAAAAGATTTTTTAGATGATAAAAAAACAATCACAGCTTGTGCATTTACGGTTTCTCAAATTGGAGAACTTGTGAAAGAAATGACAGAAGAAACAATAGAAAAATATACTGAAATTCCTTGGAATAGCATGAAGGGAATGAGAAATAGAATTGTACATGATTATGAAAACGTTGATTTATCTGTATTATGGGGAACGATAAAAGACAGTTTACCAGAATTAAAAGATAAATTGAAAGATATTATTTTAAAGGAAACAGATAGCATATTTTAAGGAATGATAGAGGAGTTTTTAAAGTGAACACTTATGACAGCTTAAATAAATTAATTGATACGATAGAAAAAAATCTAGAAAATGAAATAGACTATCAAGAATTAGCCAAAGTAATTGGAACATCTTCGTATGCCATGCAAAGAATTTTTGCTTTTCTAACACGGCATAACAATAACAGAATACATCAGAAGGAGAAGATTGAGCAAAGCAGCAGAAGAACTAAAAAAAACAGACCATAAAATTATTGACATAGCGATTAAATATCATTATGATTCTCCTATATCTTTTTCCAATACTTTCAAAAAAATATATGGACAATCTCTAGCTAATTTTAGAAAAAGTAATGTGGAAATTATGTTTTTTCCTAAAATAGAATTTAATCCAAACATTGGAGGAAAAAAAGAGCTAAAATACCGAATCGTAGAAAGAAAAGAACAAACTTTTTATGGCAAAACAACAGGAATAATAGAAGAATATGATGCTAAGGTAATACAAAATTTGTACCAAGAAGTAGGTAAAGATGGAACGATGGATTTTATCATAAATCACAGCAAGGGGAAGGAATTGTATTATGGGATTTTTGAGCCACTTTTTGAAAAGAATGAGTATACAGAAAAAGGAAGGTATTATATAGTAGGGAAAACACCAAGAGAGGATTTTGTGGAGATAAAACTACCGAAATGTCAATGGGCTTGTTTTCGTTTACCAAATAAAAAACAAAGTGATATTTTAAAATTGGGTCATAGTATTTATGATAAATGGCTACCAAATTCTGAGTATTACTTGGTTTCCAAATACTCAGAATTAGAGATTTATTACGAAAATGACTGTGAAATTTGTATACCAGTTGAGTAAACTTAATAAAATTGATACCGAAAAAATTAAGTAAAGTACTTTTATTAGAGATATAGTCTAATAAAGGTACTTTTTTGATGTCCTCACTGGTTCTAAGTTTGATGGGGGAAGATTGCCAAGAGGGACGGACCTTTTTGGCAATAAATATAATTATCTATAAATTTTTAATGATACAAAATAAATTATATTCCTTACTGGTCGGAATAATCATATAAAGATACTTTGTAACAATTCATAAGTTGTAGAGTTAATCTATTTGGTCTGTATGAATTAGAACCCTCCCAAACTGCGCGTCATGTAATTTATTTTGTATCATTAAAAATTCAATTAAAAGTCAAAGAAATTGCGAAAAAGGTTCGTCCCTCTTGGCAATCTTCCCCTATCAAACTTAGAACCAGTGGGGACGAAAGGAAATGATATGAAAAAGAAGAAATATATTTTGTTATTAATTTTATTGAGTAGCATAATATCTTATTTAAGCTTGAAGATACCAGTGTATGTCAGTTATGCTATTGATGGGGTACTATTTCAGCATACAGAAAAAATACCAAACTATCTTAGCCAAATGCTAGAGATAGATAAGATAAAAGGTTTAATTCTATTAAGTGGTATTATCATAGTTCTTAATTTGAGTGTTATAGTAGTAAAGTACATAAGAGAAAGAATTACGACACAATTTACTTTAAAAATAAGTTCAGACCTAAAGAAAAAGTTATATGCTCATATTTTAAAATTAGAATATCAAAATTATCAAACTTACAGTAAAGTAGAAATGTTACAAAGAGCTAATGATGATGCACAAGAATATGCTAATTTTTATAAAGTCCAATTCAACTTAATATTAGATATTATATCTTTAAGTTTCTTTATTGTAACACAAAGCATCTTTTTAAGCGTTTCTGTTACCGTATATTTAATAGTAACCATTGTTCTTATGTTAGTATTTGCTGTGTGGTACTATCAAAAAATGAATCAGATATTAGAAAAAGTTATTACGAAAAAGAAAAAAATGTTAGGACAAACAGTAACCAATATCAATCATTTTAAATTTGTTAGAATTTTTAATCGTCAAAAAGAAGAGATTCAGAAATATAAAAGGCTTAATAAGGATTATATAAAAGAAGATACCAAGTTTATTAATTTAATTTTATTCTATGAAATTATAAGCGAACATATGACCTATTTAAGTGACCCTATTATTTGTTTATTAGGGGGACTTTCCATCATTCGTGGGGATATGACATTAGGTGGATTAACAGCTTTATTGTTATTTGCTAAAAAAATATTAGGCAGTTTATATTCTTTTGGAGAAAATTTAGAAGTAATAGATAACTTTTGGGTATTAAGGAAAAGAATCAAAAAATTAATGAAATTAGAAGAAGAAAAGGTTAGAGGCGATTCCTACAATTTAGATGGAGATATTGTATTTCATAATGTTTCTGTTAATGTGCTAGGAAAAAGTATTTTAAAAGATTTAAACTTTTCCATAAAAAAGAGCGAGAAAATAGCCATCATAGGAGAGAACGGAAGCGGAAAGAGTGTGTTAGCGAAAGCAATATTAGGTTTTTATCCAATAGAAGGAAATATCTATTTTAATTGTCACAATAGCCAACATTTAAATAAAGCTAATATACGAGAATATATAGATTTTGTTTCAGGTGATGCAGATTTATTTACAGGAACTATCTTAGAAAATATACAATTGGACAAAAAAGTGACAGAGGAGCAATTGATAAAAGTAGTAAAAGAAGCGGAAATAGAACAAGATATTAACAAATGGGAGGAGGGCTATCAAACCATAATCGGAGAAAAAGGAGTGAAACTTTCTGGTGGACAAAAACAAAGAATTTTGCTGGCAAGAGCTTTGCTGAATCATAAACCAATTATGATATTTGATAATAGTTTTAGTAAGTTAGATAATAAAACGACTCATAAAATCTTACA
>CAOJZE010000005.1 GCA_948466095.1 uncultured Clostridium sp. | reverse complement strand
TAGAATCCTTTGCTTGTCCCTTTTACATAATCAGCAGTAGTATCTATTGCCTTTTTATATAAGACTTCAAACATATCCAACTGTATCATATCATCAGTCTCAACAATACCAATATATTCGCCTTTCGCAGATGAAATACCAAGATTCATCTGATAACCATAACTTTTTTTATCAGAATGAAGAATATGGATTCTGGAATCTTTTTTAGCATATTCCTGTAATACTCCTATTTTACCATCTGTGGAACCTGCATCAACAAGCAAAATCTCAATATCTGTTAGTGTTTGACAAATAACGGTATCTAGGCACTGTGATATATATTTCACCATATTTAGACATGGAATAATGACAGATACTTTTGGCATATGTTTCTCCTTCATAACTATTTCAACAACTTTTTCATACTGTTTCTCACAATATCATCCACTACAACTACATTTATAAATCTTTTCTTTTCTAATAATTCAAGAATTTCAAACTGATATTGACCTTTTACTGCTACAACCACCATTGCATATTTTTTCCATTTTTGATAAGCATCTATTTCCTGTACAAGTGTTCCTTCTATCGAATGTTTATTTTTACTCATATTCGTAACAGCAAAAAATATTTTTTCTTTTGAATATCCCAAATTCAAAAGACATGTCAGCATCTCTTGCCCTATTTTTCCTGCTCCATATATAATGATATATTCATTTTCTTGCACACAGTCGAAAACAGCATTACCATATATCTGTTGATTCAGGCAAGAACCACTTTTTACTCTTTCATCCTCAAAAGATTTTGCTGTTTCCATAAAATAACTATTGGGATTATCTAAAATTTGATAGACTTCATCAACCGCTTTTTTATCCCAAATAGTTCCATAGATGTATCCTTTCTCTCTATATTTTGTTAAATATTCTACAATCTTTAAAAACAAGGCATATTGAAAAGCAGAGGCAAGCACACGATAATTCTCCATCAATACACGATAACCCAAACGGCTTGCAATCCACCTTAGAATTTCTCTTTTTTCTTCTCTTTTTTCAATAAAAGTATTGATATATTCTAGTTCATCGCATATACAAAACACTTTATTTGGTGCTTTTACCGATGAATTTAGATTGTTAATTCTATAATAATAATAAGCATCTTGAAGCAATCTTACTTTCTTCGCACACGCAAACACCTGAAAACTAAATGACACATCCTGATAAGACGCACCAGGTGTCTCATTAAATCGTATCCCATTACCTATCAAAAAATCCTTTGCATAAAGTGCGCTCCATATCGTCTGAAGTTTTATAAAAAGCTCAGGGTTTTCTATAGGTATGATGGTTTTATTAATTGGCAAATCATCAAATATATTAATCTCTTGATTTTGTTCTATCCCATTATTATCCAAATACAGAAAACAATTTGATTTTACAATATCTAATGTGTATAATTTTGCCTCTAAATACAACCGTTCCATCATATCTGGTTCGATAAAGTCATCGCTTTCTACAATGCCAATGTATTCTCCACTTGCTCTATCAAGACCAACATTCATAGAATTTCCATAACCGGTGTTTTTCTTATCTATAACAACAATTCTTTTATCTATCTTTGCATAATGCTCTATAACCTGTCTGCTAGAGTCTGTAGAGCCATCATTGATACAGATAATCTCCATCTCTTGTAATGTTTGATTACAAAGACTTTGCAAGCATTTATCTAGATATTTTTCTACATTGTAGATAGGTACTAATACAGATACTTTTATCATATCATCCTCTAATTATTTTTCTTCTATGGCTGATAATAAATTTTTCTCAAATATTTCCATAGAAAAATATTTCTCATATATTTCTTTTGCTGCACTTCCCATTTGTCGAGCTTGTTCTCGATGGTCAATTGTCCATTTCATTAGTTCTGCAAGCTCCTCAATATTTTCGCTTTTAAAAATCAATCCATTTTTTCTATTTGTTATAAAATCTGCAATTCCTGCAACATCTGACACAATTACAAGCCTTTTAGTCATGCAACCTTCTGTTATTACTACAGACATAGCTTCTAATCTAGAACAACAAACTACCACATCTATCTGATTATATAATTCAGGCATTTTCTGATTTTCTATTTCACCTATAAGCTTTACAGAAGGAAAATTTCCCAATTGTTTTAGTTCTTCTGTCCATAATTCTCCTCTTCCCACTATCAAAAATTCAGCTTTTTTTTGATAATCATCAGAAAGGCTTTCCACTGCTCGAAGAAAAATATCTTGGCCTTTTATTTTATCAATAGCCCCAATAATAGCAAAAATAATCTTTTCTTGTTGAAAAGCATTTTTCAAAATGCTTCTATAAAATGGGAGTCCATATTTTAGTTCTCCAACAATAATATCTTTACTTGTCTTCTGAATAATCTTTCGTTTTACTAATGGACTAACAGCATACATGAATATATTCTTAGATTCAAAAATATGTATAAACTTATCTTTATCCAACTCCTGTAATAAACCTGTCTCATGAATCCACCATATTACTGGTTTATTACAATTCACTAAATCCTCTATCACATAATAAAGTAACAATGTATTTACAATTATTTTATCTGCCCAATGAATTAGCCTTTTAAATTCTTTTTCTTCAAAATAAGAGTCTCTCATAAGGATTACAGGAATATCTAATTCTTGTATATGGTACCTTAAAGCCCCATCTATTTTAGAAACAACAACTAAATCATAATTCTTTTTCTTAAGAACTTTTATCGCTATATATAATACATTTTGTGCTCCTGTCGAAGTTAAAGCATGAGAGTAAATTAATATTTTCTTTTTTGTGTTATCTATTGACAATTTACCATAATATTGTGCTGGCTCACATTGACAAATTTTCTCTATATGATGCATATCAAATATCTTTTTACCTGATACACCTATACTTTTTAATTGGGTAATCATCTCAGTTTGATATACACTTAATACAATAATAAAATCATATTCATAATTATATATTTCTTGAGGAGATACAATTTCAACTCCATCTAGCTTATGTCCCCATTTGGAAGAATCATTATCTAAAAACACAACAATTTCTAAATCTTTCTTTATTTTGTCTCTCAATCGTTGATATTTTTTTCCTGTACCAAATATAACTACTCGCATATTATCTCACTTTCCAAATGGTACTCCATCTCCTACTAATATAATTGGTAATTCTTTAATTTTATAATTTTGTTGTACAAGCCATACTGTAAACAAACGTTCCGCAAAGAAACCTATCACTCTTTTACTATAATTATCCCATTCTTCTTTAATATTTACTTTTTGTATCAACTTAAAAAGAATAGGGAATAACCAATTACAATACTTATCTAATATTTTTCTAGAAGTAATGAACATATTTCTTGGATACATCGCATAACCTTGAAAAACATATTGGAATGCTTTATATTCTTCTTCACCCATTTCATTAAAGATACCAATAAGTGTTTCCATAGTTTCAGTAAAAGCTTCTTCACATATTGTTCTTTTTATTTCAACTTCAATAGAATCATTCCCACTAAAATGCTGTTCTGCAACTACTATATCATATTGATTCATTAGTATTTCTATTTCTTGCTCTTGTAGCATATAATTATTAATAAATGACTTAAAAAAACGTCGATAATGATTTAATCCTAATATTTCATAACTTGTATTTTTCCATATCCAATACAATACAGTACATTCATTAATTTGCGGATTCCATTTAGATATATGTTCTCCAGTATCATCTTTTTGATAGCCCAAAGACATATTATTTATTCCTCCTGCATGAATAGGCATATAAGCTGGTTCATTTATAGGAACAAACTTTTTATGTGTTGCCTCAAAAATTTTTAATTTTTTATTATCTTCTTTAATATATCCAAATAAATAACCAGAAATATTAACTAAATTCAAATTCACATCATTCTTAGATAAAATCTCATTAATATCATTAAAAGGTATAATAAAGAAAATATTTTTTGCACACTGTGCAGATTGTTTCAATAGAAATTTCCATTGATATGTATCATCTATCAAAAGCAAATCATATTTTTTTTCTATTTTATCTTGAATTTTATACACATTATTATAACATTTAGTAAAAATAGTACTTTCAAAATCATATTGTAAATCTATGTTACAAATTTCTTTTAATCTAAATATCCGCTTATTACTAATTACTCCTCCAATGTCCAAAATCTTTTTTATATTAGCTTCTTTGCAATATGTATTAATTATATTTGAAATCGTTAATAATTTATAGTATTCATTCCCTAGATAATATTCCCATATCAATATTTTTTTACAATCTATTCCCATTTCCATCACTAACTGATAGGATATTTCATCATAATATTTTGATGAAAAAACTACTATGTAATCATATTGATAGTCATTTAATTGTTTCGGAGGTATTATATCCTTTTTATAGATGGTAGATACTTTTTCAATATTATTATCTACAAAGCATACAATATCTTTCTCTGGAACTTTATGTCTATATCTTTTGAATATTGTCCCTATACCCCATACTATAATTCTCATTATTTAATTCCTTTTGCTAAAACTAAAATAATATGATTTTCTAGGTAAAACAATCTAAAATTTCTAAATATTCTCAACAATATCCATAATCATCTTTTCTAATAAAATAATTTCACCATCTATTCTTTCATCAATTTTCTCTATGATTTCTTCTACATCAGATAACACAGTAATTACAACTGCATCAACTTTAGGAAATATATCATCTGGCTTATAAATACAGTCTACAGAATCTACAAATTTTACTTTTTGATCAACAGCATAAGCTATTTTAATTTTACTATCTGACAACTCTGAAATTAAATGTCTCCCCATCATCCCAACACCATAAATTCCAATTTTCTTTATTTGTTTCTTTAACAGATACTTCTCTATATTTTTTCCTTGCTCTCGAAATTTCATCCAAGCATCTAAAACCTTCCAATATTTCTCATATCGAAACACTCTTTCTCTATATATATCAAGTTCATTATATATTGATAAGTTCATATTTTCTTTGTATTCTTTATATTTTTCTATATATTTTACATAATGTTCACATGCATATTTTACTGCTTCCAAATACGAATATCCATTCTTTGTATCTGGTTCTAAATGCATTCCTTCTCCCCACTCGTTCCAAGCATTCAAAAAAACATATTCATTTCCTACTGAACTATTTTTAGCAATTAACTGAGATAAATAGTCTTGAAATAGTTTAGGCGAAGAACCTTCCACTACAGTACCAGATTTACCACGTCTTGGAGTATCATCATATCCAACAAATCCTCCATAATATGTCTTTTTTCTTAAGCCACTCGCAGCTAAAAGAGACTCCCATAATTGTTCATATTGATATTTAATAATATCTTGTGTCACATTTTTATTTTGTCTTAATAATGTTCTTTGCGGTTCATGATACAAAATTCCGTCCAAATACTTTTCTACATTAATATTAGTATTTGCTCCGATAACATAAATCCCTTTAAATCCATCCTCTATAGCCCATCTATTCCAGCTAATTAGCATATCCCCTAGGCATGAAATCAGATGTGATTTATAAATCAAAAAGATTGGTTTTCCATTATGTTTAATATAGCGCTCATCTTTAAAAAATGTTCTCAAATAATTATAATGTTCTTTCCAATCACTTTCTATGCCATATTGTTGCTCTAATAATATTCCAGATTCTATGGAGTCTTTTTTGCCTTCAAAAATATTTGCCCAAGAATTTTTACTCTTCAATTCACTCCATGTTCGTGCCCAAGATTCATTTGCCCAACAAAAGCAAAATGGTATATCAATATCTTTCCACCTCAATAAATTTTCTGCAGGTTTTTCTAAAATTTTTCTTCCATCTTTAAAATAATAATGGTAAAAACATTGCGCATCTATACCATATTTTTTCATCAAATTTTCCTGCCAAATCATTGTGTCCTTTTCAAGCAAATTATAGTAATTATTATCCAGTGGAACATGTGGTTGGTAGTGGCTTGAAAAATATTTTTTAGCTTGTTTCACAGCTACCCATTCAGTAAATCCTTCTCCCCACCATTCATCATTTTCTTTTACTTTATGAAACTGTGGCAAATACATAGAAATAATTTTCATTTATCATCCTCCAAAATCCTATATGAATTATTTATTATAATAAATATAGATTCCCTTTTATTCCAAGCTGTATAGAATAGACTTCAAGACTTATACCATAAAGTAAATAACACATTTTCAAAAATCAAATAAATATCACTTCATTTCTATCTTAGCAACAATCTGTTTTTCATATTCTATATCTTCAATTGTTTCTATTTCATAAAATTGTCTAATTTCTGCTACATGTTTTCCTGGAATGGCAATACGTTTAACTGCACCTCTTAAATACCATTCATACTCATTATCCAATTGTCCAATATCTAAAGCTTGTATTCCTTCCATAGCTAAATCATATGCTAGTACAGTTGCTGTTGGACCTAAACTAATTAAAATTAATATATTTTCAAATATATTTTCTCTAACCAAAGATAAAATTTCATCATAAACAGAAAAAGCATTTTTTAAAGGAGCTATAATTCTCCGTATACTACTTGCACTGTCAAACAAATCATTTCTAACTCCTATACAAGCTTGGCTTCCTTCAACTAATAAAATATCTCTATTTTCCCAAACTTTTTTAAACAATTGAAATATATCCGAAGCATAACTTTTATCTTTATACATAAGATATGGCCTAGTTACATATGCATCATAATATACTCGATTCATATCTATCACATTCATTACCTTTTCTCGTATACCATTATCTAAATATGCTCTTATCTCATCCGCAGCTTCCTCTGTATAATGTTCTAAATTTCCAAAATCATCTGCTAATGCAATAATAATTTGTTCATCTTTACAGGAGAATACTTGTTTTAATCGTTCAGCTAATCTTTCATCTACGATTTGGAACCATGGGCGTCGTCTGTTTTGCATAATTTCTAACTCTCCATCACCAAAACGACTCAACGACTTTTTATCGTTTATAATTATCTCTAGCAGTTTTTTGGCAGGTCTTATTTGAGGCACTGATTTAATTCCAAGTTCATATGGTATATTTTTTAATCTCCTATCCAGTTTTTTTATTCTCTTTTCTAATTCCAAAATCTTTTTAAGATTCACATCTAAGAATTCATATTCTCTATTAGAATTCCAATAATCAATAACCCTTTCTTTTTCCAATCCTAATTTTTGACATTCTTCTAATATCTCTATACTATTTTGAGCTGAAATAATAACAAAATCTATTCTATTATTAATTAATTTTTCAGGGGAATCAATTAACCACTTATTCAGATAATACTTTTGATGTAATTGTTGATTCATATCAACTATTCCAATTAAATTACATTTATCTTTATTAATTGCTTCTATAATAAATTTACAATTTTTACCTGCTCCCCAAATCACAATATTTAACATATTTTTCTCCTTTTTATATATGCCTTTAAACATTTATTAAATGCCAAAATCTGACTCAATATTTATTCAGTGTTTACTAAATAATGATTCTTATTTTTTTACTTATGAAAAGTGAAATCTAACTCTTGAGCCATTGAAAAAAATACATTTAACAATTACTCATAAAAACTATAATCTTCATAATAATAAATATACTCCCTACTTAACCAAATAATAACTTTCATATTTTTATTCCAATTTTTAATGCCCTAAGCCAAGAAAAAATAGCTTCTATAAAAAATGAAGGTTCAAAATAAAACTATACAAAAGTCTAAATACATATCAAAATAATATTAATAAACTTCTTTTTAACAAATACATAATCTTAAAGATAAGAGATAGATATTAAATCAATTTCAACATATAATTGCAAGACTACAAAAATCTCCTATAGGGACTTTTGTCAAACTATAATTTAATTCGTTCTCAAATTTCGTAACGACATCCTGAACACCTGGTAACTCAGAATGAAAATAATCATGCAGCAAAATCACTCCACCTTTTGTCATTTTATTATAAAAGAATCTTAAACCCTCTAATTGTGGTTTGTACAAATCCATATCTAAATTTACAAAACAGAATCTATCCTCTATACCAATTGCACTTTTTGGAAAATACCCTTTACATATTTTCAAATTTTCTGGATAAATCATTCTATTCTTTACAATTTCTATTTGTAACTCTGGTTTATATACTTTAAATGGATTATTAGCAAACTGTCCTTTCTCAAATGCTCTATAAGTATCACTATCATGAACAATGTCTTCTAAGCAAAAACCTTCAAAAGTATCAAACAAATATAACTTCCTATCTGGTCAATATTTATTAATAAACATAGCTGTTTCTCCACAAAACACTCCACATTCTGCTACATTTCCTGACAGTCCTATATCTTTAGTATACTTAGCAAATTCTTTTATCCAGTTCTTTCTTACAGGATCAAATTCTATAAATGCGTCCTAATATTCATTACTTATTGGCATAACCGTAATCTTTTCATTAGAAATTCCCATGTTTAATAATTGTTCTTTAATTTTTCTAAATCCAAATTCCTTAGATACACAAATAAAAATTTTTTCAAATGATATCTTCAAAAGTTCATGAGGAGGAATAATCAAAATATTATCCAATATCCCTCCCCACTTATTTTTATCATTGTCACATATAGCACAAATATGTATATCATAATGTTTTTCCAATCCTCTTTTTAAACCTTTTCCTAAATTTCCAGCTCCAAAAATGATTCCTTCCACTTTTAAACCTCCTAGTGTATATATTAAATAAAAAAGTCTTCTAAGCATACATAATCTTCACGATAAATGTATCCCATTTTGTGTAATTGTTTAGTGATTTCATTAGTATAATTCTTTACAGCTACAATAATTCCTTGTATCTTTTCTAACTCTATACATTCTATACTTTTTATTTCATATTTTCCAAGATACTTCCCCCATAATTCTTTATTGTTATCAACTACACATTTTACATTAATATTAGCATCAGCAAGTATATTACAAATTTCAACTCCATAATATCCTGCTCCAAAAACAATATACATTTCTATTTTTCTTCCAAACAAATTTTCCAGAAACTTTTCTATATTTATATTACAATAAACATCTCGCCAAAAAAAATTCCTTTTTTCATTTTTTCTATATATATACTCCAATTTTTCATCATCATTTCCTATACAACAAAAACTATTTTTTATATCAAATCCAAACTTTTCTATATATGGTCTCCAGAATTCAAAATCATAACGCATCCATGCATGGCAACCAAATGGAAGTTGTTGATTATTTTTTTGAAAACATTCCAAAACTTGTTGTTCAAAAGAAAACTGTAATGCAATTTCTAATGGAGCTATTCTAAATTCTTTACTAATTATTGAAGAATAAAAAACATCTTCATTTAATGTATAATTTTCAACTATATCTTGTTTCTTCTTTAGAGTATTAATAAAACTATGTATTTTTCTTAATGATAGTCCACCATTCCCAACATACCATATACAATGCTTCTTATCTATATAATGAAATGCTCCTGAAAGCCATGGAGCTCCTATATAATCATATTGTAAATCACAAAAATATCTTAGTTTATCTTCAAAAACAAAGGCATCCAATTGATATATCAGTATATATTCATAAGCACTAAAATGCTCATAAAAAGATATATCCAACATTAATTTATTATATGTTTTCACACTTTTAAAATATTTGCTATTAAACTTTTCAACTTTAACGCCTTTGGGCACATAACCTGAAAATTTTTCTGGAACCACAAAAAATATATCATAATTTCCAAATATATTTAACGCTTGTTGTAAAGATATTTTTTCAAAATCATTAAGTTCATTTTTATATATTGGAATAACTATTGAAACTTTATAATATTTTTTCATCCAATATTCCTTTTATAATCCTATTATATTTTAAATATATAAAACTTTAACAATTAACTAAGAGCAAATTTTAATCACAGAAAAACTATTTATTGAAAAATAAGTTTAATCAACTTACTTTTTATTTGTATTCAAAAATCTCTGCTAGTTTTCTATTTTTAAATATCCTTTCACTTCTAAAATTATTATTAGTTTTCCATCCCGCATTAAAATGATGTATTCCTATTGTATCTTCAGAAACTACTGTCATTTGATAAACAAAATTATCTAAAGGAGATAAATAATTACGTGGCAAAAATGCCATATTATTAACAAATTGTGCATTTCCATCTAAAAATACCCCTTCTTCTTTGATAACAGAACGAATATATCTTGGCTGACAAAAATAATCCATATTTTCTTTATCACCTAAAAAAACTTTATCATCATATAATTCCATTAATTTTTTTAGCAAAGAATTTCCTGATTCAGAACCAAAAATTTCCAAATCCACATCACTACATGCATCAAAAGTAAAAAATGCTTTATTTCCAAGAAGATAATCTAGAGGTTTCAAAAGTTCTACATCCATATCCATGTAAATCCCGCCAAATCGATATACAACATCTAATCTGGCATAATCAGAAGCAAATGCCCATTTTTTTTCTTCTATTTTTTGACACATATTTCGTATGCATACAGAATCCAAATCTAATCTTTTTTTCCATCTATTCAAATAATAAATAGAATCACATATATGATAATGTGGAAAAATATTAGGATATTTCAATTGAAACATGTATTCTGTACATTGATATATATTCATGACATGAGGTATTCCAAGTTTTCGACATGCCATTTCAACACATACATTTATTTGTGTACTATGTACTATATCTGGCTTATATTGTTCAATATATTCTTCTATTCTCGTATAATCCTCAGATAAACTTATTACATCAACTAATTCTGTTGTAAACAATACAGAATACTTTTGATAAGTATATCTCAATTTACTTTGTTTACAACGTTCTTCAAACTCTTTAATTGTAAATCCATTATCATCTAATGGTATCGTAATCAAAACATCTGATATATACTCTCTAACCATCTCTGCTTGTTTCAATAATGTATTTGCTGCTCCCCCAAAACCATTAGGAAAATCAAGGAAATACAATATTTTATTTATTTTCATTGTCATTCACCCTTTACTAAATCAAAATCCATTCTGGAGGACACCAATCATTAGCTTCCCATCGGGTCCTCCATTTTTGGGGTGCAATCACTATTTTTTCTGGATTTTGATTTAACCATGCTCCCCACCATCCAAAAGTACTATTGGGTATAATGTTGTGTTTACATATACTCATTAAATACATATCATACCAATCATAATACTTTTCAAACATATCTTTATCTATATATAATGTATTTTTTTCAATCAAATTATCTTTTACCCACTTAATATCATTGGAGAAAAAGCAAAAAAAAGGATTAGAAACTTTTGTTTTTATATATTCAATTGCTTTTAAATAATATTCTTTAGTACATATTCTTCCAGCTTCTCTATTATACTTAGAACTCAAAAAATCTCCTCGTCTAACATGAACTCCTACTATCTCTTTTTTCTCAAATTGCACTTTTAATTCATTAAGTTTACTATCATTTTTAATAGTAAAACTAAAATCTTCTAATAGTTCTTTTCTTACTAATTCTGGATACTTATAAGAACAATGAAATCCTTCTATATATCCCTTATTCATCTTTAATACTTCTTCATTATAAGTCAACTTTTTTTCTCCACGTGGAGGTTCTTCTATATATACTTTTTCCTTTCTTTCTTTTAGATAAAAATCTTTTTCTTCTGGATTACAATATTCCAATTTTATATTGGGGAAAAAATTTAATAGTTCAAAAGGCATCATACTTGGCTTAATATAAGCAGATAAATCTGCTTTTACTTTTTTCCCTTGCTTTAGAAAATTTCTATATAATGCATATTGGAACATTTGATTTCCTAAACCATGACTAAATGCAATAATT
Source organism: uncultured Clostridium sp. (assembly GCA_948466095.1). GTDB lineage: Bacteria > Bacillota > Clostridia > TANB77 > CAG-508 > CAG-269. Next base: position 18,959 of record CAOJZE010000005.1, on the reverse strand, counting down.
AATTCCTCCATTCTAAATCCCTTGCTATTTGGAAGATATAACTCTTGCATTTTTTCATTAATACGAAATACAATTACTTTATTAATATTATAATCACATAATAATTGAGTTTTTATTTCATTTTCAAATCTTTTATTTGCAATTATTACAATATATTTTTCTTCTTTCAAAATATCTGGTGAACAAACTAAAAGACCATTTACTTTTGTATCCCATATAGTTTGGTCATTATCAACATAATATGCAATTTTCATATCCTCTTTATAATAATGATATGCAATTTTTCCCCATTCTCCTGCACCAAAAATTACTATTTTTTTTTCCATTTAATTTCTGCCTTTAACATTAGAAAAAATTATAATTTTAACAATCTACAGCATACAAAACAGTGTCTCCACTCAATGCCCCATAATATCGCATAAAAAAATGATAATTACTATTAAATTTTAATAATAACATAGGAATACGCCATATATCAGATTTCTTATGATAGAGAGAGATTGCTAACATAGGATGCTGTTCTCTAATAATACTTTCTGCTCCTTTTAAAACATTTGCTTCATGTCCTTCTACATCCATCTTTATAAATCCAACCCTATTATCCGCTATAACATTATCAAGTAAATTTGTGTAAATTCTTAAACCATCTCCCTCGCCAAAATAAGACATTTCTCCTTCTCCCATTACGCAAACTTCTTGTTCTTGATCGGATAAACCAATATTTAAAAGTTTAATATTAGAATATATATCTAAATTTTTTTTACAAATTTGATAGTTCTTTATATCTGGCTCAAATGCATATATTTTAACTTCATTATTATTACTCCATTTCATATAATTTATGGAATCTTTACCATCATAGCATCCTATATCAACAAAAATCTCTTCCTTATCTATTAACGGTTTTATACACTCTGAATCAAAATATATATTTTTTGCTCCTTCTTTATCAAGGATATTAAGCGCATATATATCTTCTAAAATAATTCCTTTTTCTAATAAACTTTTAACAATATTATCTGTCTCAAACATGTTAGATACAAATATAGCTGTTCCTGGTCTATAAACCGCTAAAAATTGTTCTAAATTAATTATTTCTATATCGCGGTATTTTTCTTGACTCTTATATCTATCTATAATTCCTTTCCAATTATTTTTAGGAAATAATTCTATTAAACGTTTACCTCTTATCCCAGCACCATATATATACTGTGGAACTCCTCTTTTACTTAATATAATATCATTCAATTTTTTTCCACCATCTGTATGCAATATTACATTTTTCATATACGAATAGTTTTCGGTTAAACTTAATAGAAGTCGACTTGTGAATATTTCTCTTGAAACTTTATCATACATTTTATTATAAACTTGTATTAGTTCATTCATTCCTTCAGGTATATCATGCATATCATCCTCATATGGAAAACACAATCTATCATTCATTTACCTTCTTCCTTTCTACTAAAATACATAAGCAACATTATATATTTGTTTTAAACTAATCCATCTGCAATGCTGGCATAACTTCTTCCGTATTCTCCAATGTAAACCCTCTACACTTCTTACAAAAATTTGTATACCCCTTCTGTGTATACCCCAATCGAAACTCTACCAACTCTTTCTTCAAATCTTCCGTAAATTCTCTCAAATCAAAAGCTTCTTCCAAGTCCTGTTCCCCTGCAATTCCAGCTACTGTTGCATAAGCTGCATAATTACAATTGTATAATTTTCCACCTCGTAATTCCTGCCAAGATTGATTACATTCTGTTCTATGTTGTATCAATTCCTCTTCTTTCATATTCGAATAATCTGTCCTCTCAGGTGCCAGATCAATCCAGGAGTCCACTTTATTAATATAATATCTAATTTTATACTCATTTAATTTACAAAGTAACTCATCAAATTTTTCATTATATTGTGGAACTGCATCGCGATAATCATCTACTGTAATTTCTACATCACAATGACTTAATTTCTCTAATATTTCTTCTGAAGGTACAATCGTCCCATTGGTAACCAGACGCAAAGTATCTATTCTATCCCCATAATGTTTGTCAATATACTCGATTAAATCTGCTGTATATTTATATAACAACGGCTCTCCACCGCTTACATGGAACAACATAATATGGTCTACACAATCAAAAAATGTATTTACATCTTCTATTAAATCTTTCCACTCACGCACATAATATTTTTTGGCAAATGGATTAAAATTTAAGCAATGTCTGCATTTTAGATTACACACAGTACTTGGAACAAAAGAAATAGATGAAAAATATACTTTATTATATTTGTAAACATAATAAACTGAAATAAATTCTTCTATAATAAAAAAATCTTTGTCTTTCTGGTAGCCCTGTCTTAGTAACTGTGTAATAGGTTCTGTTCTAGCAATCTGAGACATAGTTACAATAATCCCTATATCATCACGAAAGGAAATATCATTTAATGAATAACACATAAGGTTTTCTATTATATTTCCTTGTTTTTTTTCATCATTATCAATAAATCCTGACAGATTTAATTCATTTTGAAAAGCTCTATGAAATTGTCTTCCATAATCGCCAGCACCAAACAAATAAAAAGACTTTTTTGCAGTAATAACTTCATACAGTTTATCAAATTCATGTCCTCTATTTGTCCACTTCATAATTTATCTCCTAATCTATATTCTAATATTTTTTTATATTTTATAATCCTATCTAAATACTCTTGATTGGTAGAATAATATTCTTTATCATATTGTCTCATAATAGACTGACATCTTAATAATACATCTTTATTTTTTTGAAAATATGCCATCTCAGCAATATTACTGCTATGATAAGCAAGAAAACGTTTAATCCAAGGTAATATCTCTGTCTTAATCCCATTCACATCAATATAATTTAGAATTCTTTTATAAGCTTCCAACCAATCTTCTCTTTTTTTAAGACTTTGCGTATGGCATCCTGAGTCTTCTCTTTGATTATAATGGTAAAAGGCTTCATCTATATAAAATGCACTATTGGTATTAAAAGCTAACTTTGCTAAATAAAGAACATCTCCACCCAATGCTAAGTCTTCATCAAATAACATTAATTGTCCTTTTTTATCATAAAAAAGCTCTCTCTTATATAATTTGTCCCACATATAAGCAAAACCACGATAATCGTCTCTTTTATAAATATATTTCAATAATTCTTCCTGGTTAAATACTTCTTTAGAGACAAAGCAGCGATTAACTATCTTTTCACTATATTGTTTTGTGTCACAATACCACGTTGATATTGCCATATCTATATTTTTTTCTGTTATAATAGTTACAAGCTTCTCATACATATTTGGCTCTATCCAATCATCACAATCCATAAAGCCAACGTATTCTCCTGTCATTAACTGCAAGCCAATATTTCTTGCACTGCTTTCTCCCCCATTTTTTTTATGAACGGCTTTTATTCTCTTATCCTTTTTTGAATATTGGTCTAATATCAATTCAGAACCATCTGTAGAACCATCATCAATACACAAAATTTCAAGATTTTTATATGTTTGAGTCAGAATACTATCAAGACATTTTTCCAGATAATCTTTTGTATTATATATGGGTAAAATAATAGATATTTTAGGATTCAATTTAGACATTCTTATTTCCTCTATCTATTTCTTTATAGAAAATACTTATCAATAAACTCACCAACACTTAAATAAAAGTCATCATAACACTCTCTTATTTTTTCATCTGACCAATTCCACCACGCAATCTTATTTAGCGCTTCTATCTGTTCCTCTGTATATCTATATCTTATAATTCTAGCTGGTACGCCTGCAACAACTGCATAATCTGGTACATCTTTTGTAATAACTGTTCCTGCACCAGCAATCACTCCATTACCTATATTGGAACTATTTGTGATAATCACATTTCTTCCTAACCACACATCGTTTCCAATATTTATTTTTTCTAATTTATAATTTTCTCCTTTAGGATAAATACCTGGAAGATAACAATTTACTTGTTCTCCTAATTTTTCATTCCATTTAAGTTCATGAATGGTATCTTTATCCCCTCCATAATACAAAAACGGATGTGTTGATATATATGCAATCGGATGGTTCTCCACAACATCAGTACCAGGAGCAAAGCTGCAAAATGCCCCAACTGATTCTACCAGCCAGTGATTGCAAAGTGGTCCATAGCTATATTTTCCACATTTAGTATACTTCCCCCCCCCTCACTATTTTCAAATATATCTACAATACTTTCCTCTTGAAAATAATTTCTCAAACATCCGCGTACTTCTTTATATACATCAGGATTAGCACAAGTAAATAAAACCATATATTTTGAATCATCTAAGCTTTTACAAAAATCCAAATTTTTTATATTGAAATTATATTTAGAAAGCTTATTATCAATAATCCATTTCTCCTGAATCCCAAAGCTATCATTTAAAATCTGCTTTGCCATTACTCCATATTCGCCATATGGATAGATAATAAAATCTCTTTTGCCTTCATCTAGTGTCTTTTCAATTGCATTTTTTATTTTTTGATAATCTGTTATCATCTGTTACCTTTTCTTGTATTTTTATATAAACACTTACTTCTTAAATTAAATTATCTATCTTAATCAATCTAATCCTACTCACTGGATGTACCTTCCTCTTCTCCGTTGGCGGTAACTCCATATAATCCCCAAATTTAAAACTCAAATAGCTATCATAATCTTTAATCCCCTGAAATCTTTTTCCTTCAAACACAATATCCATACTATTTCTATACCAATTTTTATAATACCCATATTCATTATTAGGTGTTGGAAAAGTCAGAATTCTCACCATTCGTGTGTTTTTCTGATTAGCCTTTTGAATCATTTTGTGATAATAATAAAAAATACATTTTTCGGGAATTCTATCTAGACATTTATATACTTGTCGTTTCCAAAAACTTTTCTCTGCTATCTTTCCTACTTTAGACCATAAAATCTTTCTGACACAAAAACACTCAAAATTCTTAACACTTCTCAAGTAATAATTATCAGGAACTCCATCAAGTGGAAAAATATCAATAAATACTCCTTGCATATATGGCAAATGTTCTTGATATTCTCGCAAAAAAAGGGTATGTTTCCTACGTAGCTTTCCATAGCCCCATCGATATCCTTTTGTATTCCTATGGTCCTGAAAAATAAACTTTGAGTGGTCTAGTTCTGTTTTACATGCTTTACGAAATTTTTCATATTCTGGACGAAGTAATGCTACATCGGCATCATCATCCCAAGGAATATAGCCACCATGGCGAATTGCTCCTAAAAGAGTCCCAGCTATGATGTTGTATTTAATATTACATTTTCTGCATATGCGATCTACCTCAATCAACATTTCCAACTGAATCATTTGTAACTTTCTCAGCATTTTATCATTTATTTGCACCATACATCATAGCCCTTTTAGTACTTATTTTGTAATCACTAATGTACCATTAACATCACACAATGGAACTTTACACATTCTAATCTTCTTATCATTTTCAAATCGTTCAACTGCTGCTTCAACACCTCGAAGACTGCTAGTGTAATCATGTACAAAAATATATCCACCATCTAAAAGTCTTGGATAAAAATATTTAAGTCCTTCATAGATAGATTCTTCAAAATCCATGTCCAAAGACACAAAGGCAAAGTTTTCTTCCAATCCATTTAAGGAACCTGGAAATAAGCCTTGTTTTATAATTACATTTTGGGGATATTTCATTTTTGATAACACAATCTCTATATTAGTCTGTTTATATGCTTCCACAAAAGCATTGGTACAATTTCCATTCTCTACTTCCTTGACAGATTCCTCTATGCCAAAGCCATCAAAAGTGTCAAACAAATATAATGTTCTATCTGGAAACGCATAATTAAGAAACTGAGCAAATTCTCCCCGAAATACTCCTGCTTCTGCAATTACCCCTCCCCTAATATTTTTATGTATTTCTTTTACTACAAGTTCAAAACATTTCATCCGTACATAATCATTTTCCTGATAACTATGCACTTGCTTTTTCCATTCACTTAAACAGAGTTTTTCCTGTTCCTCCACGCCTCGAACAACATGATAACGATTTTTTACAATATTTGCATATTCATTTCCTAATATATGGCATAAAAACTCATAGTTTGTATTGAAATCATAAAGTACATAATTTTCATAAAGAAAAATAACCTTTCTTAATTCAATTCCCAAATCTTCACATTGTTTATGTATTTCTTGGCTAAATAAATTTGCAACTAAAACAGCATCATATTCTAAATATAAAAGTTCTTCAGGCGCAATTACTTTTTTCCCCATATATTCTTTTTTATCTCTATTATTATCAACAAAACCTTCTATAGAGTTTAAGTCTACATATTTCTCAATTACCTTACCAGCTAGACGTCCTGTACCCCATACAAATATTTTCATAATTTTTCTACTCCCATTTTCTATAGATACTTCTCCGGCTCATTCAAGAACACATCCGTAATCCCCATTTTTTCTAGTCCTTCCAAATCAAGTCTCCCACCCGTCGGCGCTTCAGGATACAGATGTCCAGTAAGCCAAGCCCTTACCGTAAACCCTCTAAGTCTCTCCACGGACAAATCTATCCCTCTCCAAAATGGATGAAGCGCATCCGCCTTACATCCGCCCATCAGCTTATACAGGCAGTCCGACACCTTTGTATCGAGAACTCCTGTCTCTACTCCAGGCGCAATCTCTTTCACCCTTTCAATAGAGCGCGCATAGAAGGAAGAATATATCACATTGTTTTGCAATCCTTTTCTATGTACCAGTTCAATTATCTTCTCTTCCATTCCTTCATATGGAAATATACTATTCTTCAGCTCAATATTTAGCTTTAGCCCATCTTTTAGCCTTGTCTCTAAAAGCTCCAATACTTCCTCTATCTCAGGAATCCGTTCCCATTTACCAGCTCCTGCGTCTATCTTTAGTTGCTTTAGCTCCGCCATGGTATAATTTCGCAGTTCTCCAGAGCCATCGGTTGTTCTGTCTACCCGCTCATCATGGCAGACGGCCATTCGTCCGTCTCTGGTCAGTTGAATATCCAGTTCAATTCCGGTAAGTCCCTGAATGGCTGCTGCCTTTTCAAAGGCCAAAAGTGTATTTTCTGGATACATCTGACTGCATCCTCTGTGTGCCCATATTTTCATAGATGTCTGTTCTCCAATGTTTAGCGTTCTTTATATAATATAAAATATATACTTTATATTTTTAAAATCATTATGTTATATTTCCAGTATCACAAATAGTATATCGGCAGAAACTCTAAAAGCTTAACCTTTTTTATTGGAGTGTAATTTTATCCAATATTTCTGATGGCAATGTCAGCTTGCCAATCTCTATTCCTTTTATTTCTTGGAAGCCTCATGACTTAGATAATATTGCTTTTGGATTTTAACTAAACATTCCTACACTCTCACCCCTTCAAAAATATCCTTCAGCATCATTGTAATATGCGGAAAAGCTCTAAGAGTAATCACAGTCTCTGCATTATAATCCTCTTCTTCCCTGTCATCCTGCAAAATATAACTGTATGTTAGTACATATTTTCCATTTTCCAAATAATAGATTTCCACACTCCCGCCTGGTGAGACAATCCAGTATTCTTCTATTCCAGCTTTCTCATAGGCGTCTTTTTTCTCAGTCTTATCCTTCATGGCTGTAGACGGACTAAGTGTCTCAACAATAAACTTTGGTACGCCGCTATAAGTTCCGCCTTTTAGATGTTTTCTGTCGCAGATAATCATAATATCTGGAACTACATAGTCATCATTTTCTTCCGGGTGATATTTATAATCCAGATTTTCCATAAATACAAGGCACAAGCTGTCTTTTAATCCAGTCTTAATTGCATGATAAATATTTCCATCAATAATTCCATGCTGATAGCTAGGAGAAGGTGACATATCATAAATCACACCATTTATCTTTTCTTGTTTTCTGTATTCTTCTTTTAAGAATGTCATGTCATCTTATCCTTTCTTGGAGTGATTTTATCAAATATTGTGAAAGTTATTGGATGTTAATTTTTTCACAAATATTTCTTTGAAGCTTCAGGACTTAGATGATATTGTTCTTGGATTTTAACTAAAATTGTCTGTGCTGGAATACCCAAATTTTTCAATATAGAAACAGTTCCTTCGATACCTTGCTCAATACCTTGCTCAATGCCTTGCTTAATGCCTTCTTTTATCCCTTCTTTTTTTATGGTCTTTGCTTCATATTCCAATACTTTTCCTCCCATAACCGCTTTCACTCCTTCCTTCACAGAATTATATTTTGCAGCAATATGTTCTAATACTTTATTTGACATATCAATAATCGTACATCTTGTATATTCACTGATAATTCCCTGACTGGTAAGCTCTTCTAGTTTATTTTTAATCTGCTCATATTCATTCTGTAACATCCTTAGTTTCGTTTCGTCTTTCTCATATTCTTTAAACCTTGTTTCATGAGAAAAAATATAAAAAGGAATCAACAGCAAAAGATTTTTCTGGAAAATATCCTTCAAAGTGTATTGTTGTGATTTCATCACATAAATATCGTATTCTATCGTTCCTCCTGGTGTCACCATTCTAATCTTCAGTGTATCAGGCGTCGATGTGTGATGTCTCAAAAATAATACCGCAGAATGTGGCAACGTCACGGTAAGAATATTTCCTCTGATTTGCCCTTCATCAAGCGCAATCTGTGTATCATATTCAAAGAATCTGACTACCATGCTGTTATCGGTACTGCTCTGACATTCTAGATGATACTTTTTGGTTTCTTTTCCTTCTATCTTAAAACTGCTGTCTGTAATTCGTTCTTCCTCATTTCCACCTTGTCGATTTAAAAAATGCTCATTTGGTGAAAAGATGATTTTTTCCTGTCCAGAATAATGTTCTCCAAATATTTCATTTATCACAGGAATAATTAACGGGCTGCAGTCATTCAATAAAGTACAAAACACATCATCATAAGGTGTACTGGTTATCCTTACATCTTCCATTAGTATCTATCCCTTTTTTTATACTTTACCACATCATACAAATTTACTCAATGAGAATTATGCTTCCACCCCTTCAAAAATATCTTTCAGCATCATTGTAATATATAAAAAAGCGCTAAAAGTAATAAAACGTTTGCTGACTCAACGATTCTCACGCAAAAATCCTTCCATAACCTCCGCCATCGCAATCGATTCCCCTCTAGTCAACTTAAACTCGCTCTTATTACTCCCATTAATCATCGACAAGAAATCACTAATCTCATATCTTAGCCCATCATCCAAGAATCTCTCTGAAAATTTCTCCACATCATTGGGATTTTCATGATGTACTTCAAAATAGGCGGTCTTCCACCAGGGTGCTTCTACGACAATATAGCCAGTGGTTCCTGAAATCAAAAGTTTTCCTTCTGATTTTACTCCTAATCCACAAGTCGCCGTTCCAAATCCATTGGCATATCGAAAATGTGCCTTAGTAAATATATCCAACCCATTTTCCCCTTTAAGTATGTCAAAGCGTACATCTTCATACTTGCTCCCAAAAAGCTTGATAATCGGCAGCATTACATAACTTCCTAGTTCTGTAAAGCTCCCTCCATACTTCCTGTCGCTTAGTTCTCGTGTCTGTGCCCCTTCAAGCTTTGTAAAGCAAGCTTCCACGCTGCGTACATTTCCAATCATCCCACTGCATGCAATCCCCAAAAGCTTTGAAAATCCAGGGCAATATGCGGTCTTAATCCCTTCAAATAAGATACATTTTTTCTCTGCTGCCAGTGTAAACAGTTCTTCTGCCTGTGCTTTCTGAAGTACTAATGGTTTCTCACAAAGCACATGTTTTCCATGCTCTAGTGCCGAACGAATATAGCCATAGTGCGTCTCATGCGGCGATGCGATATAGACTGCATCCACTGCCTGATAGAATTCTTCTATCTCCTTATATGCATCAATCCCCCACTTTTTAGCAAAGCGTGCTGCGCTCTCTGGGTGTGGATTGTATACAGCTTCTACATTGACACCGCTTACAAGCTTTGCCTCTGGAATAAATCTCCCTGCAATCCGCCCGGTTCCAATTACGCCAATTCTCTGAATATGCTTTTTCTGCGCCCGGAGCATGGTGCTGGAGATATTTTTTGTACGCTCCAAATATACCACCTTACAATAGTCCGACAGATAGTCAAATGTCCCTACCCAGTCAGAGCCAACGGTAAAAATATCAATATGATATTTCTGCACATCCAAAAGCTTTTGCCCTGGTGAGCTCTCAATAATCACCTCATCTGCAAAACCAGATTTCTTGACATTTTCTATTCTTGTTACCAGGGAATCCACCACATTGAGTTTTCCTCTTGTCTGGTCATATTCTTCCGTTGTTACTCCCACAATCAGATAATCCCCAAGCGCCTTCGCCCTTTTCAAAAGCTTGTAGTGCCCCTCATGAAATAAATCAAACGTTCCATATGTAATGACCTTTGTCACATCTATATCCTCCTAATTAAAGTTCCGCTCCAGCCAGAACAGTGCCTGTATGCAGAACAATTTTTCGCTGCTTCGCATCTAAAAATCGTTCCCGGCACTGTTCTGGCTTCTGCTGTTTTTAGCGCTTCCCAAGCTCTTTTCTCATAAATTCATATATTTTTTCGCCGCATGTCCCATCATGATTTGCTGCAATCTCTCCAAATGCCCGCATCTGTCGTTCCTTGTCAAAGGGGGCTCCAATCTCTTTTCCATCCAGAAAATCTTCTAAAGAATAAAATGCATTTTCTGAACATGCATACTGAAGCCACTGCGAATCTTCGCAGAAACCGGGCTCATGCGCCTGAAGTTCTTCTTTATCAAAGGTGACTTCAATCTCCGTACATATGTTCTCTTTAAAATCTACATAGTATGATTTTCTATCATAATAGGAAAACAGTACATTTGCTTTCCAATCCAACTGTTCATCCACCAGATACCCAAGCGCTCCATGTGCCCATGCCATAAAATATCCATTCTTTGGCTCTGTAGGCATCTCAACTGGAGGTTTCCACTCAGTTATCTCTTCGCTCTTTCTGTCAATGCAAAGATACATATTGCCCCATCCTGGCGATAGATAGACTTTATCTCCATCAAACGCCACGCCATTAAAAGGTCTTTCCATACAGGCATATCCATGTATTGGATGTATACAGCCAAATCCTTCTGGAATATTCGAATACTCTGTTACTTCTCCTGTCACCGGATTCCATCTTGTAATTACATATCCTTCAAATGGCAGCATCCATAACTCATCCTCATTAGGAAGCCCTGCTATGCCCATCCATCCGCCTTTGTTTGTTCCAGAAATCGTAACGACCTGCTGCTCTTTGCTTCTTATATCCATCACCAGCACGCGATTATCAACTGGCGATGCCAGATAAAGCTTGTCTTTTTGCATACGCACACCGCCAACTCTTCGCTCTCCATCTGCTCCCATCCCGATAAATACATCCAGATGGTCTCTATAATACACAATTTCATCCTTCTTTGCATCATACCGCACAATCGCAGGATACCAGTTTGGTATAAGAAAGAGAAATTCCTCTGCCATTGCCGCTGTATAAAATGCACCGGCCTGCTCTACTTCCTGTCGAAGCACAATCTTTCGCTCCACTCCATCTTCTCCAAGCACCAAAATATCCTGTGCACAGATGGGGCATACATATTTTTTCCCGCCAATACACACTATCGCCCCATAATAATTTCCATATGCATACTCTGATAAATCACAAAAATAATGATACTGATGTTCTCTTCCTTCCGAGCGATACAGCTTATTTCCCTGCGTCAGATAAAAAGTCTCTTTTCCTTCCAGGTCAAACTGTGGAAATCCTCGTATAATCTGCCCTCTGTAGTCTTCCTCTTCTGGCGCATTGTAAATCTCATTATTTAAAATAAAAAGCGGTTTGCCAGCCAGACCAAAAAGAGAAGTCACAGAAGTCGCTGCATCACCAATATAGGCATCGGAGAGTGCAATCGTATCTGTAATATCTGGCGTCTCATCATAAATCCCTATATTTTGTGTTAAAAAATACCGTTTTAGCGTATCATACACAGGCTTATATTCTTTTCTTAGTGACTCAAAGGTTGATTCCAAAAGCGGATGAGGTCGCCACAGAAGACAAGCATCCTCTCGCCCCTCAAAGCAGCGAAATACATACTCCATCTTCTTTAGAAAATATTTGGTATTTCCAAGCATTCCATTGATACTGGTATTGTAGAAATATACCTTTTTTCCGCGCATCTTCTCTTTCCATTCTTCTGGTGCTTCTGGTGGATTCTGACAGAGCCGCATTACCCGGTCAAATTTGGGAGAGCCAAGTGGCAGAAGTTTTCCTTTGGGAAGTTCTGGGTCATAGAACTTTCGATACTTCTCTGCCTGCATGATAATATAATCCGCAGAATAGTAAGCTGGACACTTCATCTGTCCTTCACTCATCCCACCCGCTGTAGAAAAATAAGGAATATATACTAATAAATCTGTATACTGCTTAATATGATAAGAATAAAAATACGGATGCACACTGGTTACATAATTATGGTCATCATATGGATTGTGAATAAAGACCATATCCGGGTGCCGCTCCTGAAAATCATACTCCTCATAGCCAGTCACTGTCACATACTCCGGGAACTCATCCGCTTCATAGTGCATCTCTTTGACTGTCCCATCTGGATTTTTGTCAAAATATGGAATTGGTATCACATAGGCATCACAATTCTCATCCTGTTCTGCTGCCATCCATACACTTTCAAGAGAATCCCACATCGATGCTTTATAAGGAAGAAAGACCACCTCTAGGCGCTCTTTAGTATCTCTGTGAATACTGTTTTGTACCTTTATTATCTGCGCTCTTAGTTGCTTATAGGATTTATTAGGATTTAGTGTCTGCTCCTGTGACACCAGTGTATACACCTGAAAGACCAACTCACAATAGTCTTCTAAGAGTCCAACCGTTACAAAGCCTTCGCCTTCTTCCTCCTCTATCAGATTTCCAAGCTGAATCGCTGCCTCCTGACACTGCCCTAGAAGGTCAAGCGCTGTCTCTGTCTTCTTACTCTCCAAAGCTTTCTTGACCGCCTCATGTGCCTGCCCCAAAAGCCCAATATAGTCCCTTGCAATTTTCTTACTGTGTCTTCTCATTCTATTGCCCCTTATCTATCCATAAATTATTACTATTCTAACATGATAGGGTATAAGAATTCAATGTCTTTTCAGTGCCAATCTTTTTAAAAAATTTTCTAAAATGAAAAGATTGTTTGATTTAACATAATCTGCTATAATATACCCACTGTTCTCTCCTTTGTTCTATTGAAAGGAGGTGAAAATTGTGCATATATTCTTGACTTTTATGATTACAGTCACAGCAAATGTAACCAGCTATTACATATGCAAATGGCTAGACCGTAATGACAAGAACAGTTAGCCTAAAATAAAATCCCCAGGGACCGCAACTCCCTGGGGATTTTGAAAATTGTGCTTTCTTGACTTTTAAGCTGCCTTTATCATAACAACTTTCCTTTAAAAAGTCAATGATTATTTTTTTAATCCTTAAACTCTCCCCCATATCTGCCGATATATTGTATAGATTTTTATATACACCCTAAAAAAGCAATACAAGGAGACTATAAAGTTGAAACAATATAATACGAATCCATCTTCAAAATCTAACCTTTTGTCTAGTTTTCTGTTACTGGGAATCCTGGCCTGTGTGTTTACGATTATTGGAAGCCTCTACGCCTTTTATCGTCCATTCACTCCAGAAGACTTGCGGCAATCGGCCAGCCGTCTGTGTACGAATATCGCCTCTTGTATTTCTTCGCTTCAGGAATCTTTTCAACTAGAGGATTCTTCAGAGCAACTAACAGCCGATGCATCTGATACACGTATTTTGCCTGATGCAGACACTCCTGCTTCTAAGGATGCTTCCATCCCTTATCTTGAATCCACCGGAGAGCAGGGTGATATTTCTTCTTTCTCTTCTGATATTGAAGACAGTGAGACTTTGGAGACCATCTACACGGTTATGTTAGACACTGGCTGTGGTCCAATGCTCTACTATCATCAGGGGGACCTGCGTTGGGGCAATTATCTCTATGGCGGAGAAGACCCTATGAATAAATATGGCTGCGGCCCAACTGCGGTCTCCATGATTATCAACAGCTTCTCCGATACCCCTGTTACACCCACCACTTTAGCTGACTGGTCTACAGAAAATGGTGGTTATGCCTTACATAGCGGTTCTTACCATAGCCTAATCCCGGATGCCCTCACAGCTTATGGCTTTGATGTGGAAAGTGTGACGGACCGCTCCTATGAGAATGTATCTGACCTTCTCTCATCCGGCCATATCCTCGTCGCTTTGATGGGCAAAGGTTCTCTCACTAAAAATGGTCACTTTGTTCTCTTCACCAAACTTCTGGATAATGGGGAAGTCCGTATCGCTGACCCTGCTAACTACGAGAACTGTTCCAAAGACTGGGACTTAGAGCAACTTCTTTCCGAACTAAAAAAGGTCTACGACAACGGCGCTCCTCTCTGGTCCGTTGCTCTCTGATCTATCAGCTTCAGAACAAAACAAGGCACCAGGAAAATCTTCCTGATGCCTTATTTTATCATGTTCTTGTTGCTTCTATACCATTCCTACGCAATCGTATTTAACAACATTCCTACTGCGTAGTAGTTCGTCAGGTTATAAGCCCCTCCCCTTGCGAAGTTCGCAAAAGAAGTAAACGAATCCGGCAAAGATGCACTGTCTAGTGCAGAAGTATTCTTCTTCGGCTTGCGCGCACTATACTTTTCTGTCTCCTCTGTACTAGCTGCTTCTTCTTTTCCCACAATCTTATCAACTGGAGAATCCAGTACATTGGTCGCCTTAGTACCTACACGCTCAGCCATGCCATACTGACCGCCGACTACTTCTTTCACCAAGCCATAGCCTTCTTCGATAGCTTTTGTAAGTTTTGTCTTATCCACTTGCAGGTTGCCATTCGTATCACGACTTAGACCAATCGTCTGCAGAGCCTTATCTGTTGTCAGCCCACGCTGAAAAGCAGCCAAATCTCTCGAAGCCGAAGAAGCTGCTCCGGTATTGTTCTTTAAGAAAGAAACTGTATTGTTGTACTGCTTTGCAAAGTTTTCAACTGCAGATACAATATCACCTGCTGCCTTCTCCACCGCTGCCTGTGCTTCCTTTATCTGCTCCTCATTGCCACCCTGCGCTGCTTTCTCAGCTGCCATCAACGCCTTTTCATACTTTTCGAACACATTGCCTTCTTTGCTGGTCTGTAGCGCTGCTGATGCTGATTCTAAATCTGTAAGTGCCAGCTGATAGTTCCTTAGATACCCAGAAGTCGAAGATACTGTCTTATTAGAACTACTCGTACTGCTAGTGCTGCTGTTACTACTATTCACACTACTGGTAGAGTCCAGCTTATCTTTCATCTCTTCTGCTTTGGTATTGGAGCTATTTACCCAAGACTCATAGTCCAGATTGCTGTTATAGCCAGAATTATATCCATAACCATAACTGCCTACGCCACCGATTCCACTCATTGCCATAATTTTTCTCCTTTCCGGCATTATGATACCTATATTTTGCGAGACTTATATATTGCCTCGCTCTGTTGTAAAAGGATTTCTCCTGATGCAACCATATATCATTTTACATAGATAGCTCTTCTATAATACTATATCGTCCTTCCTCTGCAAAATATAAGCACATTTTACCAAAATTAAGAAAGTCTCTCGCTTAAGTCAATGCTTTTAGTCTTCCTGCTGCCGGCACATATCCCTCTTTTAAAGACATCTGATAATATTTCACCGCCAGTTTTTTCTGCCCGGACACCTCATACCAGGTACCCAGATTATAGGCCGCCTTAAAAGACCCTGTCCCCATCACACTTCCTGCTTTGGGTCTTTCACCAAGCTCTAGGCACCGAAGATAACAGCGCTCAATATTTGGAAGCAGTGTAATATATTTTTCCACATTAGAGAGTACCCGCTTCATATAGAAAATACCACATACAAAATAAAAATCCGGCCAGTCGTAGAGATTTTCTTCCTCTTGCTCGATAATCTTTGCTGCCATATCCAAATCTTCTTCTCTTCCAAGGTCCAAAAGCGTGTACAGATACAGCACAATCCCCTGTCCGCGATATGCTTCTTTTGGCTTTACATACTGATAAAAATTCTGAAAATATGGCAGACTTTCCTGATATCTTTTGAGATTGCGAAGTGTGGAAGCTAACTGAAACTGATAGTATCCGTCCTGGGGTTCTTCCTCCACTGCAAGTCTTAGATAAGGAAGATTACGCTCCCCTTTATCCATATACAGATAGCCGTCATGGTCGACTTCCATCGGAAGCAGCATACAAGGATAATTTCCCGCCGGCTGCTCATGAATCCGTCCAATATAGCGCACATTTCCCGGAAGCAGACGTGGCAGTATCGAGGTACTGACACTGATTCCCTCTTCATCTTTGTAGGAATCATATCTTAAAATCCCTCCAAGCCATTTTCCTTGCTGGCTTAGAATCGCATCCTCCAAAGTCTCCCTGCTTATCGGCCTGATATATTCATCTGCATCTAGCACCAGATTCCAGTCTCCGTCCGAGTGTTCCAGCGCAAAATTACGGGCGGCTGAGAAATCATCCACCCAGGAAAACTTCAGAACCGCCGCCCCCATCTCTTCTGCAATCTTAACAGTCTCATCCTCAGAACCAGTATCCACCACTATCATCCGGTCCACTAAAGGCTTTGCAGCCTCTAAACATCGTCTAAGAGAACGCTCTTCATTTTTGACAATCATTACCAGGTTAATCTTCATCATAGTTCTTCTTCCTCAGAAGGCTGCTTCTCCAACTGCATCTCAATCTGCCTGTTATAGACAAAGTTGCGAATATCCGACTCCAGACTGCGGGAGAGATTGACAAACTGACATCCATATCCAAAGCCATTCTGTGTCAGATTGTGAATCCGAAGTACCTTTGCCCGAATGGTATTCGGCTCTGTCCGAAAATTGTGTCTAAATATAAACTCCTGCTTCTGAAACAATCTCTGTCCAGTTACAAAATATAAGCCACCTGCGCTGATATTCTGAATACTTCCTGGAAAATAAATCCCGGTATCTGACTGAAATTCTGTTGTAATATGTACTTTTACACGCAAATCCTTCTGTCTCTGGAAAACTTCATATACTTTAAGTATGACACAATCCGCCATCCAGGGCTCTGTAAAACGGGTAATCTGTTGATTCTGCTTTAACAGCACCTCACACAGACACCGCATAAGTCCCTGCTGTCCATCGTAAAAGTCTACCAGTGTCTTAAGTCTTGCACTTCGAAGCTTACTGCTGGTAAAATAAAGCCTTATCGGCTTATCAGCTACCTCCTCTACTCTGGCCCTAGACAGTGGCTTCTTGTCTGAGCCATAGACTAGGCAAGTGTCACAATCCTTAAATTTCATGATGTATCCCCCTTTTCCTTGTTGCTGTATATAGGTAGACTCTGCGCTTTATCAGGCTTACAGGTCCATAGAGCCAACCTGACTGCTGGAATTCATCAGCATCTGCATCCTTAGAATCTCCATCAGATTGTAAAAACTTTCTTTGCTCATTGTAACAGTCTCTTCATCACTGTCTTGTACTGCAGAGCCAAATAACATCCCAAGCATACTGGTCGAGGAACCATAGACGGACGACATCCCAAAAGAACTTCCAAGTCCTGTTGTCGTTGCCCCATAACCACCGCTAAGACCAGCAAGCGCTGATGTTCCATACCCTGACAGTGCGGAAGAACCATAAAGCCCGCTTATCCCCGTCAGTGCCGACATACCAAGAGTTCCAAGAGAGGAACCATAGAGACCAGAAAGCTCTGTCGCAGAGGTATAGCTTCCATTTTTTACCATCTTTCCAGAACTTAAATCTGCGCTGCCCATATAAGACATCACTTTCTTTACATAGTTCTGTGTCTCTGCATAAGGAGGTATCCCGCCATATTTTTGCACACTGCCAGGCCCTGCATTGTAGGCTGCCAAAGTAAGACTAATATCTCCATTGTATTTTTCCAGATTGCTCTTTAGATATTTCGTGCCACCCATAATATTTTGTCTGGCATCAAAAGGGTCGCTGACTCCTAGAGAGCTCGCTGTTCCAGGCATCAGCTGCATCACGCCCATTGCACCTGCATGAGAGATTGCATTCGGGTTAAAGTTCGACTCAGCCTTTGCCACTGCTTTAATCAAATCCACGGGAACTCCATAAGTAGCTGCTGCCTCCTCAAAGATCGAATCCATGCTGACCTCGCTACTTTGCTGCACTGCCTCCTCAAAAGCTGCCGCAAAGCTGCTGCCTGGCGTCTCTTCCTCCTGATATTTCTGTCGGTTACTGAGCCACTCCTGCTCAGATATCAGACTGGCTGCGGATGTAATTCCTTCCATATAAACATATACTCCCTTCTATTCCATATTCCGAAGAGACTGTTCTTCCTCTGCTGCCACAGGCTCTTCCTCTTCTTGCAAATTTTCATCTTCTGTTTCTTCTTTGTCTGGCACATATCCCAAAAAATAGAGATAGATATCCACAATTGCCTGGTATAACTCCTGCGGAATCTCTGCTCCTAGCTGAAGCTGTGTCAGAAGTGTCGCTAAAGAATCATCTTCATATACCGGAACTCCTGCTTCCATGGCAGTCTCCGTAATCCGTTCTGCTAAATATCCCATCCCGGACGCAACAATCACTGGCGCTCCGTTCTTATCCGGGTTATATTTTAGCGCCACGGCTTTTTGCCGTATCAATTCCTCAAATTCTGACATTAATTGTATTCTCCTTCGCCCGTATTTCTGGAAATACCTCGTCAATCTTTCTGTCACGAACACGCCCATATACTGCACACTGGATAAGGCGAATCCCATTTTTCTT
>CAOJZE010000004.1 GCA_948466095.1 uncultured Clostridium sp. | reverse complement strand
TGATGAATTAGTTATTATAAAAAATAGATTTTGCTGTCCAAAAGATAATGAGCCATTAATTACAATATTAGATAAAAAAGTGGATAGTTATGAAATGAAAATTACTTGCAAATCCTGTGAAAGCATTTATAAAAAAGTGAAATAGAAATTACCATTTGTAGAGAGGATAGAAAATGATTCATATTAATTTTATAAAAAAACAAAATAGGGCAGTGGCTTATGATAATGAGATTGAAATTGGTGAATGTGAATTTAAAGAACTAGGGGACACATGGAATATAGTTCATACTTTGGTACACAGCAAATATCAAGGGCAAGGAATCGCCAAATCGTTAGTAAAATGTGTTATTCAAAATTCAGAAAAATGCAATAAAAATCTTATTGCAGAATGTTCTTATGCAAAAAAGGTATTAGAAACCAATAATAATATTTCAGAAAGCTAAACTAAAAATTACAATTTTGAAAGGTGTAGAAATGGAAACAAAAATTATAAATGATATAGCAATAATAAAAAGTAATGAGATTATAATAAGAGATGTTCAGTCAGCAATCGATTTTATTATGACTATAAAATATGAAACAAACTGCAATAAAATAGCATTGAATAAAGAAGCGGTAGTAGAAGATTTCTTTATATTAAGTAAAGGATTGGCGGGAGAAATTTTACAGAAGTTTATAAATTATCAAACAAAATTTGCTATATATGGAGATTATTCAAAATACACAAGTAAGCCATTAAAAGATTTCATATATGAAAGCAATAATGGCAAAGATATATTTTTTATAGAAAATAAAGAAGAAGCTATAAAAATGTTAGGTGAATAGTGAATATAAATGATAGAGCAGATGGTTAGTTAATAATCATCTGCTTTTTAGATAATAGAAACGTATTAACCCAAATAATAACTGTAAATCTTTCCAAAAATATAAAATAAAGTAGAAAAAATCTTGCTATTTCGACAAGTTCATAATATAATAGAAGCATAAAAATAGAGGTAAGTTTAAAAGTAATCATATTGCTACCTTTTTGGAAAGGATGAATAAAAAATGAAAACGGCAGTATTAATACCATGTTATAACGAAGAATTAACCATAGAAAAAGTAATTAAAGATTTTAAAAAAGAATTACCAGAAGCAGAAATATATGTATATGATAACAATTCAAAGGACAGAACAGCACAGATAGCGAAAGAAAATGGTGCTATTGTAAGGTGTGAATATCGACAAGGAAAAGGTAATGTTGTAAGAAGCATGTTTCGTGACATTGATGCTGATATCTATGTGATGGCAGATGGAGATGATACCTATCCAGCAGAGGAGGTACATAAATTAATCGAGCCAGTTGTAAAGGGAGAAGCAGACATGGTAATAGGGGACAGGCTAACCAATGGAACCTATCAAAAAGAAAACAAGAGACATTTCCATGAATTTGGAAATAATCTAGTAAAAAAAGCAATTAATGTAGCATTTAAAACCAATTTAAAAGATATTATGACAGGTTATCGTGTATTTAATAAAATATTTGTTAAAAACATGCCAGTTTTAAGTCCTAAATTTGAAATTGAAACAGAGATGTCGCTACATGCTTTAGATAAAAAATTTATTATCAAAGAAATTCCAATTGTTTATCGAGATAGACCAGAAGGTAGTGAATCTAAATTAAATACTGTCAGTGATGGAATGAGAGTAATCAAAACAATTATCAAGATGTTTAAAGACTTTAAACCACGTCAATTTTTCTGGATGGTTTCTATGCTATTTGTACTGTTAGGATTAATTGTTGGAGTTCCTGTGATTGTAGAGTTTATTAGAACAGGATATATTACCAAAATGCCATCTGCTGTATTAGCAACAGGGATTATGATTTTAGCTGTTATTATAGCTCAATGTGGAGTAATCCTAGACACTGTTGTGAAACAACACAGGGAAAAATATGAATTGCAATTATTACGATATACACAAATAGAGAATTTGAAGAAAAAATAGGATTCGATATAATGATATTGATAGAGTAATATACGGACAATGGGGGTAAAAATATGAGAAAAAAGATAATCGTAACAATACTAGTTGTAGTTATGGTATTTCCAATTTGTTTCGCTACCATAAATCTGGGAAATGAAAATATCAAGTCTAATAATATAACATCAAACCAGACAGAAAATAAGGAAGCAAAAACAGAAACAGAAAAAACAAATACAAACACGCAAAAAGTGAATACAGATAAAAAAGGAGAAACCAATAAAACGAATACAGATAATCAAACGACTCAAAAAGTTAACCAAACCAATACGAATAATCAAACAACTCAAAAGACCAATACAACAAATACACAAGATAACAAAAAGGAGACTCCAAAAGAAATAACATCAAAAGAAAAGAAAGAGACGAAAACGGATAATACCAAAGCAAGAAGTGTTACGAATACAAATGCAACCAAAACATTAGAGGATGGAACGTATCGAATCCAAAGTAAATTAAACAAGAATAGAGTATTTCAAGTAGAAGGAAAGGCAACAGCCAATGGTAAGAAGATAAAACTAGCCAACCAATTATATTACAATATGAGTCAAAATGTAATTGTAAAATATCTAAATAATGGCTATTATTCTTTAACTTTTGAAAACTCAAAAAAAGTATTAGATGTTCCAGGTGCTAGTAAAGCAAAAGGAACAGTTCTTCAACAATATAGTAGTAATCAGTCAGCAGCACAACAATGGATCTTGAAAGATGCTGGAAATGGTTATTATTCTATTATTTCTAAATGTAACGGATTGTATGTTGATATTCCTGGAGGAAAAGCAATAGCAGGAGTAAATATCCAATTATATACAGGAAATAACACAGATGCACAAAAATTCAAATTTGAAAAAGTAGAAGCACCTAAATCAGAAAAAACAATAGAAGAAGGAATGTATTATATTTCTTCTGCCTTATCCAATAAAAAAGCATTAACGATAGATGGTGGAAAAACTACGAATACAGCTAATTTACAAATAGGGGATAAAGGAAGACAATATCAAAAATTCCAAGTTTCTTATGATAGTCAATTAAAAGCGTATACCATAACTGCTTTTCATTCTGATAAAGTACTAGATGTAGCAGGAGCAGGGCAAAACAATGGTACGAATGTACAACAATATCAAAAAAACAAATCAAAAGCACAACAATGGATTATCCAAAAAACGAGTGATGGCTATTATTCCATTATTTCAAAATGTAATTATCTATTTTTAGATGTAAGTGGAGCTTCTACCAGAAATGGAACTAATATCCAAGTTTATGAAACAAACAATTCCAAAGCACAGAAATTCAAATTTGAAAAAATAAATAATATAACATGTGGACAAGTATTAGAAAATGGAATTTATAAAATATCTTCTGCTTTAAATGGAAATAAAGTATTAGATATTTCAGGGGGGTCTACTAACAATGGAGCTAACCTTCAAATATGGAATTCTGAAAATGTACAGCAACAGAAATTTCAAATTACATACAATAGTACAGGAAAATATTATGAAATAAAAGCCCTTCATTCTAATAAAGTATTTGATATAGCAGGCAATGGAAAAATAGATGGTACCAATGTAGCTCAATATGCTAGTAATCAATCTAATGCTCAAAAATGGGTGTTGAAAGATGTTGGAAATGGATATTTTTACATAATAGGAGCTTATTCTGGATTATATTTAGATATAGCAGCAGCAAGTACAGCTAATGGAACCAATGTGCAAGTATATACTGGAAATGGTACCAAAGCACAAAAATTCAAATTTAACAAGATAAAAATGATAGATAATAGCAATTACCAAATTGTTATGAGACAAAATAATAATAAAGCATTAGATATTTCTGGTGGTTCTTATGATGAGAATGCTAATTTACAAATATGGGATAAAGTAAATGTTAGTCAGCAAATTTTTAATATTAGAGCGATTGACAATACTTATTATAAAATTATAGCAAAACATTCTAAAAAAGTGTTAACAGTAAATAGCAATAATAACGTAGTACAAGCTACAGATAAGAATGCAGATAGTCAAAAATGGTCTTTTGAAAGTGTGGGAAATGGTTATTATAGAATTAGATCAAAAGCAACAGGACTTTATTTAGATGTTGTAAATAATAAAACTGCCAATGGGACCAATGTACAAGTGTATAAGGGAAATGGTGCAGTAGCACAACAATTTAAATTAAATAAAATAAATGAGAAAAACGGAATTGATGTAAGCTTCTATCAAAATGCCATTAATTGGATGAATGTAAGTAGAACTACGTATTCGGATTTTGCTATGATAAGGGCTGGATTTAGAGGATATGGTTCTTCTGGTTCGCTTAACACAGATACTCGGATTTGCTAGAAATGTGATGGGAGCAAAAGCAAATGGCATTCCGATTGGTTTGTATTTCTTTACACAAGCAGTTAATACAACAGAAGCGGTGCAGGAAGCAAATTATGTATTGAATTTAGTGAAAAGATATGGAGTTAAAGTTACTTATCCAATTGCGATTGATACAGAAACCGCAAATGGTGGAGCAGGAAGAGCAGATAGGCTAGATGTGGCAACTAGAACGGCAGTGTGTAAAGCATTTTGTGATACAATTAGAAAGGCAGGCTATACACCAGCTATTTATGCTAGTAGAGATTGGTTTTACAATAATTTAGATATGAATCAATTAAGAGGTTATGATATTTGGGTGGCACATTATACAGGAAGTACCGCTAAGAAAACAGATTATAAATATAATTATGATATGTGGCAATATACTAGTTCGGGAAGAGTGAATGGAATTGTAGGAAATGTAGATTTGAATGTTTGTTACAAAAATTATTAAAAGCTTTGTTACTACATAGTTCTATTGATTTTTATTAAAAAGTTTATCTTATTTTTTATTCGTAACTCCCAGCTGCGAACAGTCTGTAATTATATAACAGACTGTAATCTTGCTGGTCCCCCCGATTTGTTACTCATAAAAAAACAGATAAACTTTTAAATAATAAACCATAAATAAAAATAATAGTAAATGGAGGAAAAATGATGAAAAGAAACAAAAGAATTGGCTTAATAATAGTAATTAGTATATTGCTTTGCATGGTATTACCAGTGGTCAATGCTAGTAATAATACGAATACAAATACCAAAGCAAATACAACGAATACCACTAATAATACGGTTAAAGCTTCTAGCAATCAAAATAGTTTAAAAACAGAAAGTAATACAGTAAAAAAAGAGACTGTAGAAAACAAGTCTAATGTTACGAATACTACAAATAACAATACGGTTAATCAACAAAAAAGTAGTCCAACTACAGAAAATAAGAAATCGAAGGAGGCTACACCAAAAGCAACACAACAAAATGACGGTGTTATGACGATGTCTGAAGATGATGGGATTATGCCACTATCAGCAGGAACCACCCAAACCATTGCAAATGGTACTTATATCATAAAATCAGCATTAAATAGCCAGAAGGTATTAGATGTAGCGGGAGGTTCAGCAAGCAATGGAGCCAATGTACAACTTTATACAGGAAACAGTAGTAATGCGCAAAGGTTTAAAGTGACTCATTTAGGAAATGGATATTATACCATTCAATGTATACAAACTAAAAAAGTATTAGATCTAGCAGGACCAAGTAAGAAAAATGGAGCAAATGTGCAACAATATGCGGGAAATAACTCAGATGCACAAAAATGGCTAATAAAAAAAGAAAAAAGTGGATATTATTCCATAGTTTCAAAATGTAATGGTTTATATATTGACATAGCAGGAGCTTCTACTGCAAATGGCACAAATGTACAGATGTATAAAGGGAATGGTACAAAATCACAATTATTTGCTTTTGAAAAAGTAGAACCACCAACGAAAACCATAGAAAATGG
Source organism: uncultured Clostridium sp. (assembly GCA_948466095.1). Taxonomy (GTDB): domain Bacteria; phylum Bacillota; class Clostridia; order TANB77; family CAG-508; genus CAG-269. The sequence continues at coordinate 26,611 of CAOJZE010000004.1, read as the reverse complement.
AACTTATATGATAAAATCAGCATTAAATACCAAAAAAGTATTAGATATACCAGGAGCTTCTACTGCTAATGGAGCGAATGTACAACTTTATACAGGAAACGGAACCAATGCACAGAAATTCAATATAAGTTATTTAGGAGATGGCTATTATACCATTCAAGCAGCACATAGTAAAAAAGTTCTAGATGTAGCAGGAGCAGGAAAATCCAACGGAACCAATGTACAACAATATGCAGGAAATAAATCAGATGCACAAAAGTGGATTATTAAGAAGGAAAGTAATGGATATTATTCTATTATTTCCAAATGTAATAATTTATATTTAGACGTAGCAGGTGCTTCCACTAAAGATGGAACCAATGTACAAATGTATCAAGGAAATAAAACAAAATCGCAGTTATTTGTGTTTGAAAAAACAGAGGTATATACACAAACCCTAAAAGATGGTATGTATAAAATAAAATCTGCAAAAGATACTAGCAAAGTAGTAACGGTAGCAAAGGGAAGTACTGCTAACTCAGCTAATATAGAACTATCAAAAGATACGAATAGTGCTTACCAAAAGTTCCATATCGTTCATTTAGGAAGTGGTTATTATTCAATAAGGCCTGTGCATTCAAAAGCTTCTTTAGATGTTAAGGGGGCTGGTACAGCAAATGGCACGAATGTGCTTCAATATACCTATTCAGGTGGAAATAATCAAAAATGGATTATTAAAGCTTGTGGAAATAACAGATATTCTATTATCTCCAAATGTAATAATTTATACTTAGATTTAGCAGGTGGTTCAACAGCAGATGGAACGAATATACAAATGTATGCAGGAAATGGCACAGATGCTCAAAAATTTATTTTTGAGGCAACGAGTCATCAAACTGTTGCAAATGGTATTTATGAAATTGAGACAGCACTTAACACCAATAAGGTTTTAGATGTGTCTGGTGCCAAAACATCTAACAATGCTAATATACAAGTTTGGAAAAGAGAAAATGTCAATCAACAAAAGTTCCAAATAACGCATTTAGGTGATAATTATTACACGATACAAGCGCTTCATTCTAAAAAAGTATTAGATGTAGTAGGAGCAGGAAAATCCAATGGAACCAATGTACAACAATATACAAGCAATGGTTCTAATGCACAAAAATGGTTAATTAAGGATTTGGGAAATGGCTATTATAATATCATCTCAAAATGTAATAATTTATACTTAGATGTAGCAGGTGCATCAACAGCAGATGGAACCAATGTACAAATGTATCAAGGCAATCATACAGCATCTCAAAAATTTAGACTCATAAGAACAACACCAACTGGAACATCCAATTTTTCAACTTTAGATGAATCAAAATATCCAGGCTACAAAACATTATTACAAAAAGTACAAAACCAACATCCAAATTGGATTATTACAGTAAAATATACGGGATTGGATTGGAATACAGTAGTAAGTAAGGAAGACCAAGTAATAAATGGAAGCCCAAAAAGTTTAACGACTTATACAAATCAATGGAGGAATGGAAATACACAATATGGAACAGGCTGGTATCGTGCTTCTAAATCAGCAATTGCGTATATGATGGACCCAAGAAATAGTTTAGATGAATCCTATATTTTCCAATTTCAAAATTTGACATCAATTGCTGGAACTCGTACCGATATTTCAAAAATGATAGCAGGTTCCTTTTTAACAAAATACTCTGCTTATAGTACCAATAGTATTATCGATACTATCATATCAAGTGCAAAAGCAAATAGTGTTAGTCCTTTCCACATTGTTTCAAGAATGATACAAGAACAAGGAACGAATGGAAGTGTGCTAAATGGTTATACTTATAATGGAAGAAAAGTATATAATTTGTTTAATATAGGAGCTACGGGAAGTTCGGATGCACAAATTATAGCAAATGGTGCTAAATATGCTTATGACCATCATTGGTTTACGCCTCAAACATGTATTAGCGGAAGCGTAAGTTTCTTAAGTAGTGACTATTTTAAAAAGGGGCAAACTACATTGTATTTCCAAAAATATAATGTGGTAGATAAAAATAATTTATATAATCATCAATATATGCAAAATATTAGGGCTGCTAATGATGAAGGAAAAAGGATTTCAGATGAGTATAGAAGAAATGGCTTACTAGGCTTGCAGTTTGAATTTGTGATTCCTGTTTATGAGAATATGCCAGCTAAGGCTTGTCCAAGTCCTGCGAGATAAAAAATTAAAAAGAAGAGATAGGAAACGAAAGTACACTTGTTTCCTATCTCCCTTTTTCTTTTCATTATTTGATCTTTATTCCATCTTTGGTTGTACCTTTTCCAAATACTGTAGCGCACGTCCCACTGCGAGGCTATCTGCTGAATGAGAAATGTGCTTCTCAAAAGTTGAAAATGTCTCAAAGTTATCAAATTCATCAAACTTACAGAAATCTCCAACTATGAGAGCTACCTTCATATGAGTGCGGCTTGTACAGCGGCGTAATTCAAGCAAGTGCGCTCTTCCCGATAAATGGGTCAACGCCACATGAGAGGGATTATCAAGAGATATATCATGTAATTCGTAAAGATAGTCTCCTGAATGGAAAGATGTAATAGCTTTAGCCATAAAAGCTCCTTTCTTCTCACATAACCTGTGAGATAATAAGTGTACAAATAGTTTTAACTACAAAGAATTGTTACAAGCATATTATACACTATTTTACATAATTTTGCAAGTGATTTTTGTTTTTTTCATTTAGTAGTATTTATAAAAATATAAAAAATAGTATCATATCATACATTTAATAGGTAAAATGTTTATAACTATTGTAATAATTAGTTTAAAGAAAAACACAAAAAAGTACAAGAAACTCTTGTACTTTTTTGCGTTAAATGATATGATAAACACGTAAAATTGAAAGGAAGTGCCAATATGAAAATATTAATAACAGGTGCCAATGGCATGCTTGCCAAATCGGTAAAAAAGAGATTAGAACCAGAAAATGAATTGATTTGTACAGATGTAGCAGATTTAGACATTACAGACGAAGAAGCAGTATTGAAATTTGTTACACAGAACAAACCAGATTATATCATAAATTGTGCGGCATTTACAGCTGTGGATAAAGCAGAAACAGCAGGGGAAATGGTAGAAAGAATTAACGCAGATGGACCAGAAAATTTAGCAAAAGTAGCCAAAGAAAATAATAGTGTATTAGTACATATTAGTACAGATTATGTATTTGGTGGAGATTTAGCGGTAGAAAAAGATTACAAAGAGGAGGATGAAAAAGCTCCTGTGACGGTTTATGGTGTTACTAAATTACAAGGAGAAGAACAAATACAAGCCAATACAGACCAATATTATATTTTCAGAACAGCATGGTTATATGGAGATGGTAATAATTTTGTAAGAACTATGTTAAATCTAGGAGAGGCTAAAGATGAAATTAGTGTGGTAGCAGACCAACATGGTTCTCCTACTTATGCAGAAGATTTAGCCAATATCATTGGAGAAGCGATTGAAAAGAAAATACCTTATGGCATTTATCATGCAACCAATCAGGGGTACACGACATGGTTTGATTTTACAAAAGCCATTTTTGAATATACGGGAACCATTTGTCAAGTCAATCCAGTTACGACAGAAGAATATATTGAAATGATGCAAATCACACAAGCAAAAAGACCAAAGAATTCACAATTATCCAAAGATAAATTGTTGGCACAAGGTATTACCGTGCCAGAGTGGGAAGAAGCTTTGAAGAGATATTTAAAAGCAGAAGGCAAAATGGTTTGAAAGATAATGTAAAAGAAAGGAAGAATTAAAAATGAAAAATAGAAAAGGAATTATTTTAGCAGGAGGAAGTGGAACCAGATTATATCCATTAACTCATGCTATATCCAAACAAATTATGCCAGTTTATGATAAACCAATGATTTATTATCCTATTTCTGTTTTAATGGAAGCTGGTATACGAGAAATTTTGATTATATCTACCCCAAGAGACATCGTAACCTTCCAAGAATTGTTAGGAGATGGTTCCAAATGGGGGATGGACTTTGCTTACAAAGTGCAAGAAAAACCAAATGGACTAGCAGAAGCCTTTATCATTGGAGAAGAATTCATAGGACAAGATAATGTGGCTATGATTTTAGGAGACAATATGTTTTATGGTTCTCATTTATCAGAAATGTTAAGAAATGCAAGTACAAGAGAAAAGGAATCCACTATATTTGGTTATCAAGTAAAAGACCCAAGAGCCTATGGTGTTGTTGAAATAGATGAAAATGGGAAAGCCATTTCCATTGAGGAAAAACCAGAAAATCCAAAATCAAATTATGCCGTACCTGGATTATATTTTTACACCAATGATGTGGTAGAAATTGCTAAAAGTATTCAACCTTCTGCTAGAGGAGAGTTAGAAATCACCTCTATCAATGAAGAATATATGAAAAGAAATCAATTATATGTAGAAACTTTTGGAAGAGGTATGACTTGGTTTGACACAGGAACACATGATGCTTTATTGGAAACAGCAAGTTTTGTGCAAACCATTGAAAAAAGACAAGGAATGCAAGTATGTTGTCCAGAAGAAATTGCTTATCAAAAAGGTTGGATTACAGCAGAGCAATTGTCAAACTTAGCAGATAAATATATGAAAACAGCCTATGGAAAATATTTAAAAGATTTAGCAGAAAGCGAAGAAATCAAAAATAAGCATACATAGTTACGAAAGGAGAAAACAATGGGAAAATTCAAAAAAATAGAAACTTCAATTCATGGGGTATATATCGTAGAGCCAGAAGTATTTGGCGACAACAGAGGATATTTCATGGAAACCTATAGTAAAGCAGAATTTGAAGAAATTGGTTTGCATTATGACTTTGTACAAGATAATCAATCCAAATCCAGAAAAGGTGTTTTAAGAGGTTTGCATTTTCAAAAAGAGAATACACAAGCCAAGTTGGTAAGAGTGATTAAAGGTGAAGTATTTGATGTAGCAGTAGATTTAAGACCAGGAAGCAAAACATATGGAAAATGGGAAGGTGTTATCCTTTCAGAAGAAAACAAAAAGATGTTTATGATACCAAGAGGATTTGCACATGGATTTTTAGTATTATCAGAGGAAGCAGAATTTACGTACAAATGTGATGATATTTATAATCATGAAGCAGAAGGTGGACTAGCTTGGAATGACCCAGAAGTAGGAATTGAGTGGCCTTTAGGAGATATGAAAGAATCTGATTTATTGACTTCTGAAAAAGATGCGAAGTGGCCTTCTTTACAAGAATTGAAAGGAATCAATTTATTTAAATGATAGATATATTGCAAGCAAAAGGGGCATTTAAAAGATACATTTCCAATTATGATATCAATGAACCTAAAATACATATTAAAATAATTCATATGTACCATGTAGCTGAAAATGCTAGAAAAATCGCTAAGTCACTTAACTTGTCACAAGAAGGACAAGATTTAGCAGAGTTAATAGGTTTATTACATGATATTGGAAGATTTGAACAAGTTAGACTATACCACACTTATTCTGATAAGATTAGCATAGACCATGGGCAAAAAGGAGTAGAGGTATTATTTGGAGACAAGTTAATTAGAAATTTCATACAAGATGATACCAAAGATGCCATTTTATATAAGGCTATTCATAATCATAATAAATTTGAAATCGAAAAAGGCTTGTCAGAAGAAGAAATGTTATACTGTCAAATCATTCGAGATGCTGATAATATTGATATATTTAGAGCTGTGTTAGAAGGCAAAAAAATAGAAGAGTTTGGACATTTGGGATGTGAGGACATTTCAAAAGAAATTTTAAGTCCTAAATTTTTCGAAGATTTTAAAAAAGAAAAACCTTTGGTATATGCTGAGGCAAAAACCGATATGGATATTATGGTTGCTATTATTGCCCATATTTATACACTGAATTTTAAAGAAAGTTTCAAAATCATAAAGCAAAATAATTATATTCATAAATTTGTAGAAAAACTAAATTGTCAAGACCCCTATACCAAAGAAAAAATGTATGAAATTGTAAAGATTGCGATGAATTATATTCATAAAAGAGTAGAAGGAAAGGAAGATGAAAATGAGTAAAAATGTATTAGTAACAGGAGCGGCAGGATTTATAGGAGCGAATTTTGCCGAATACTTTGTCAACAAACATCCAGATTACAAGGTGGTTGTAGTAGACAAATTAACCTATGCAGGAAATATGGATAATTTAAAGAAAGTAGAGGACAAAATAACTTTTGTACAAGCAGATATCTGCGATTTTGAAAAAATGAAGGAAATATTTGACCAATATGATATCAATGGAGTGATTCATTTTGCAGCAGAATCACATGTGGATAATAGTATTAAAAATCCATTTGTATTCACACAAACCAATGTCATTGGAACGCATACCTTATTAGAGACAGCCAAACAAAAATGGGGAGAAGGAAGTGACAATAAATTTGTTCATATTTCAACAGATGAAGTTTATGGTTCACTAGGAGAAGAAGGATATTTTACAGAAACCTCACCAATTCAACCAAGTAGTCCGTATTCTTCTTCGAAAGCAAGTTCCGATTTAATTGCTTTAGCGTATAAGGAAACTTATAAAATGAATGTTAATGTAACAAATTGTTCGAATAATTATGGACCATATCAGCACAATGAGAAATTAATACCACATATGATTAAACTAGCTTTAAAAGATGAAAAATTACCAGTGTATGGAGAAGGCTTAAATATCAGAGATTGGCTATATGTAGAAGACCATTGTGAAGCCATTGATTTGGTATTCCACAAAGGAGTGTCTGGTGAAAGATATAATATTGGTGGTCACAATGAAAAGAGAAATATTGAAATTGTTAAATTGATTTTACAAAGATTAGGAAAATCCGAGGATTTAATCGAACATGTTACCGATAGAAAAGGTCACGATTATCGTTATGCGATTGACCCAACAAAAATAAAGAATGAATTAGGTTGGTATCCAAAGACAAAGTTTGAAGATGGTATTGTGAAGACAATTGATTGGTATTTGGAAAATCCAGATTGGCTACAATAAAAGTTACTGTTTAATCTTATTGATTTTAAAGTTTATTATATTTTTTATTTGTAACTCCCAACTATCTGCCAGTCTGTAATTACATAACAGACTGTAAGCTCTCTGGTTTCCACGAATTGTTATTTCGTAAAAAATATAATAAACTTTTAAATTAAAACGAGCTATAAAATTTGGTAAATAATAAAAAGGAAGATTATGATGGAGAAGATAAAAAAGATAACAGAAAAAATACTAACAAAAGAAGTGATTTTATATATTGTATTTGGGTTACTTACTACTGTCATCAACTTAGGTTCTTTTTATGTATTGAATAACCTATGGAAATGGAATGAAAATACAGCCAACTTAATTGCCATTATATTAGCTGTATTAGTGGCTTATCTTACCAATAAAGATTTGGTATTTCATTCTGAAGCCAATACCATAAAGGAAAAATTACAAGAATTTTTTAAATTTATGTTAGGAAGAGCTTTTACGATGGTAGTTGAATTCTTAGGAGGATTTGTATTATTTCAAACGGCAATCCCAGAAATGATTAGTAAAGTTTTTATTACAGTAATTGTTATTATTTTAAATTTTTTCATTAGTAAATTTTTTGCATTTAGCAAAAAAAAGCAGTAAAGGTTTTTTCTTTTACTGCTTTACATTTATTAGGAATACTAATAGTGATACTAACAACAAGACTATTTTTAAAACAGTTACACTTAATAATAGAGCAAATCAAAAATTTAGTATAAAAAATTGATAGTTGCGATGAGTTTATTTACAAAAAAATCAAATAAAAATAAAAAATAATGTAAAAAAAGTTCACTTTTTTTGTAGTTTATGGTATGATAAAGAAGAATTTTGATAGAAGGGAAACGATAAAAATGAATAATATTAAAATATTTGCTTGTCCAACGGCAGAAGAATTTACACAAGAAATATGTGATGAATTAGGATTAGAAATGGGAAAAATTCATCATCAAAAGTTTTCAAATGATAATAATTTTGTACAAATTTTAGAAACAGTAAGACAAAAAGATGTGTACATTGTTCAGACAACAAAACCGCCAGTCAATGAAAGAATTATGGAATTGCTAATAACGATTGATGCTATCAAAAGAGCATCTGCTAAAAATATTAATGTAGTATTACCTTATTTTCCATACTCTAGGTCAGATAAAAAAGACCAGCCACGTGTGCCAGTAACAGCTAAATTAATGGCACAAATTTTAGAAGCTGCTGGTGCAACAAGAGTTATTACATGTGATTTGCATAATCCAGCCATACAAGCATATTTTAATGTGAATTGTGATAGACTAACAGCAGAGTATCTATTAGAGGATTATTTTAAAGAGAAAAACTTAGAAGATATGGTAATTGTAGCAACGGATGCAGGAAGTTCAAAAAAGGCATATAAATATTCCGAATTTTTCAATTGTCCGATTGCTTTAGTGGATAAAAGAAGAGATGCCAATGATGATAGAGCAATTGCAGGAACCATTATTGGAGATGTAACCAATAAAAATGCGATTATCTTTGATGATGAAATAGCGACAGCTGGCTCCATGATGGAAACAGTAAAGGTATTACAACAATTTGGTGCAAAAGCGATTTATGCAGGTGGTACTCATGGTGTTTTATCAGGACCAGCGATTGAAAGAATTAAGAATTCAGGAATCAAGGAAATGGTAGTAACCAATACAGTTCCTGTACCAGAAGAAAAAAGAATTGATAATATAACCGTATTATCGATTGCTCCATTATTTGCAGAGGCAATCAAAAGAATAAATGAAGAGAAACCATTAGGTGAATTATATTATAAAGCATAAAAGTAAAACAAGGAGTGATAACATGAAAAAAATATCAGTCGTTATCCCTATGTACAATGAAGAAGAGGTCGCAAAGACCTCTTATTTGAGAATCCAAAAAGTGATGGAAGATTTAAAACAATATGATTATGAAATGCTATTTGTGGATGATGGTTCTAGAGATGAAACATTCAATCTATTACAAGAGATAGCAAATGAGAATCAAAAAGTAAAAATTTTGTCTTTTTCTAGGAATTTTGGTCATCAAGCAGCTGTGACAGCAGGTATTCAATATGTAACAGGGGATGCTGTAATTATTATGGATGCTGATTTGCAAGACCCTCCAGAGTTATTACCAGAAATGATTGCTTTGTGGGAGGAAGGAAATGAGGTAATATATGGGCAAAGAAGGTCAAGAAAAGGGGAATCAGCTTTTAAGTTATTAACAGCTAAGATGTTTTATAGTACATTAAATGCCTTGTCAGATGTAGAGATTCCAAAAGATACAGGGGATTTTAGATTAGTGGATAAAAAAGTAATAGATGTCATTAATACGATGCCAGAACATAATAAGTTTTTAAGGGGGCTCTTTAGCTGGGTAGGATTTCAACAAAAAGCTTATTTTTATGAGAGGGAAGAGAGAAAAGCAGGAAAAACAAAATATCCTTTTCAAAAAATGTGGAAACTAGCTTCTGATGGCATTATTAGTTTTTCTACCAAGCCATTAAAGATAGTAGGAGGCTTAGGCTGTGTAACGATTATTTTATCCATTGCTATTTTAATTTATTCTTTGGTTTCTTATGCTTTTCAATTAAATCATTTAACACCAGGTTGGACCTCTATTATGGTTGCGATTACGTTGTTTAGTGGGGTACAGCTGGTATCTATTTGGATTATTTCTGAGTATATAGCAAGAATTTATGATGAGACAAGGCAAAGACCAGAATATATTATTGATAAGAAAATAAACATTGAATAATATATAAAATTTTACCTATAGGGTTGACAACCTATTTTTATTGTTATATAATTTCTTCAAGGAGGTGAGAGGATGGAAAACATATTACAGACAATCCTTGAAGAAATTAGAGGTGTCAAGGAAGATGTGCGAAATGAAATGCAAGAGATGAGGACGGAATTACGTGAAGAGATGCAAGAGATGAAGACGGAATTACGTGAAGAAATGCAAGAGATGAAAACAGAATTAATTGAATTAATGGATGTGAAACTAAAAGAGACAAAAACAGAAATACGTAAAGAGATGGACGAAAGATTTAATCAACAAAGCAAAGAAATAGGAGAAGAACTAAGTAATGTAGTAATATTTTTGGAGAAAAGAGATAATGAATTAAAAGAATTGATGACTGGTTCGATGAAAGTACAAAATGAAATATTAAGAGAGCTAGAAAGAAATAGAGCAGAGCATGAAGCCTACAATACCAGATTGCATAAAATTGAATTAACACAAGCTTACATGGAGGAAAAATTGTTAAAAAGTAGTTGATATATTTTTATATATCAACTTTTTTAATGGTTCGTTCTGTTTATATAAAAGTTATGCTATCTAGTAAAATTCCGTTCTTTACTGGTCGGACAAATCATGTAAATAAATTTTATAAAATTCATATACATAAAAGTTAATCTAACTAATTAGTATGAATAAGTGTCCTCCCAAACTGTGCATCACTACATTTTATTAGATAGCATAACTTTTATTTAGAAAAAACAAAAAACACCAAAACTTAAAATCAACTTTTTATATACAAAAGCAAAAAAATGTGGTAAAATAAAAAACATAAAAGAACATCTAAATAAAGGAGAGGGCGAGCATGGAGAAAAAGAGAATTTTAACAGGAGATAGACCAACAGGGAAATTACACATAGGACATTATTTTGGCTCTTTAAAAAAGAGAATTGAATTGCAAGAAAGTGGAGAATATGACCCTTATATATTAATTGCGGATGTGCAAGCATTGACCGATAATTTTAACAATCCCGAAAAAGTAAGAAAAAATGTAAGAGAAGTAGCCATTGATTATCTATCTTGTCGGAATAGACCCAAACAAAACAACCATATATATTCAATCTATGATACCAGAAGTAGCAGAATTAACGGTTTTTTATTCTAATTTAGTAACCATAGCTAGACTAGAAAGAAATCCAACCGTAAAAACAGAAATTGCACAAAAAAGAGAAGTCTTTGGAGAAAGTGTAACCTATGGTTTCTTAGGTTATCCAGTAAGTCAAGCAGCAGATATAACCGCATTTGAAGGGAAATACATACCAGTAGGAGAGGACCAATTACCATTAATTGAGCAATGTAGAGAAATTGTCAGAAAATTTAACAGTATCTATGGAGAGATACTAGTAGAACCAGAAGCAGTATTGTCGAGTGGAAAAAGAATCAGAGGACTAGACGGAAACGAAAAGATGGGAAAATCTTTAGGAAATGCTATTTACTTATCCGATAGTGAAGAAGAAATTACAAAAAAAGTAATGAGTGCAGTAACCGACCCTAATCGTATAAAAAAAGATGATTTAGGAAATCCTGATATATGTATGGTAGCGTATTATCATAATTTATTTAGTACCAAAGAAGAAATCAAAACAGTATGTGAAGAATGTAAAGCAGGGAAACGTGGATGTGTAGCATGTAAAAAACAGTTAGCAAAAAACATCATAGAAGAATTGAAACCAATACGAGAAAAAAGATCTTACTATGAAGCACATCCAGAAGAAGTAGATAACATTTTAATAGAGGGAACCAAAAAAGCACAAGTAGTAGCAAACCAAACTATGAAAAAAGTAAAACAAGCAATGAAGCTAGATTATTTTGAAAAATGAGACAGTAGGGACAGGTTTGATTTGTCTCAAAAATTTAATAGAAAAATGTCAAAAAATGAAATTAACAGAAAATGACAAAAAGCAACAAAAAATATGAGACAAATCAAACCTGTCCCTCTTGTCTCAAAAAAGGAGATAGTATGTTTACAGATTATACAAAAATAGTAATAAAATCAGGAGATGGCGGAAATGGAGCCGTAACTTTTCGTAGAGAAAAGTATGTAGCAGCAGGACGGTCCTGATGGAGGAGATGGTGGAAATGGAGGAAATATCTATTTCCAAGTGGACAAAGATAGAAATACATTAATTGACTTTCGATATAATCGAAAATTTAAAGCTAAAAATGGTGAAAATGGAAGCGGTAGTCACTGCAATGGTAAATATGGAGAAGATTTATATATAAAAGTGCCGATTGGAACGGTTATTAAAGATGTAGAAACAGGGAAGGTAGTGGCAGACTTATCCGAGCCAAATCAGACAGAGCTTATTTTAAAAGGTGGAAGAGGTGGAAGGGGAAATTCTCATTTTAAGACCTCTACGAGACAAGCTCCCCGTTTTGCCGAAGACGGAGAAAAAGGCGAAGAGAAAGAAATTATATTAGAGTTGAAATTATTAGCAGATGTTGGACTGTTAGGTTTTCCTAATGTTGGAAAATCAACCTTTTTAAAAGCAGTAACAGATGCCAAGCCAAAGATTGCTAATTATCATTTTACAACCATCAATCCTAATTTAGGAGTGGTAAAAACAAAAGATGGCAATGGATTTGTTATAGCGGATATTCCTGGAATTATAGAGGGGGCTAGTGAAGGCGTAGGTCTTGGGATTCAATTTTTAAGACATGTGGAAAGAACAAGATTATTATTACATTTTTTGGATGTATCTGGTCAAGAAGGAAGAAATTCAATAGAAGATTTTTATGCGATTAATCAAGAATTGAAAAAATATAGTGAGAAATTATCTACACGCAAGCAAATCATTGTGGCAAACAAAGTAGATATTGTGCAAGATGAAAAATTATTAAAAGAGGTAGAAGCATTAGCAAAAAAAGAAAAACTAGAAATGTATCGAATATCAGCAGCAACAGGAGAAGGTGTACAAGAATTAATCGATTATGTAGCTAATATTTTGAAAACATTACCAAAAGAAGATTTAATTGAGATAGAAGATAGAGTGGTTTATACCTTAGAAGAAAAACAAGACCAATGGATCATCAAAGAAGAAGATGGTGTATTTATTGTATCTGGAAAAGCAATAGAAAGACTAATGGGAAGAATTAATATTGAAGATAATGAATCCATGTATTATTTACAAAAAAGTTTAAAGAATATGGGAATTGAACAGCGATTAAAAGAAATGGGAGTATGTGAAGGCGATACTGTCATACTTGCTGGTTGGGAACTAGAATGGTACGAATAATGTGTATGTGACAAGAGGGTCGTCCCTTTTTGTCACATTTCTTTTATTTCTCACAAAGGTTATTATATTTTTTACGAAGCAACAATTCGTGGGGACCGACGAACTACAGTCTGTTAAGAATTTACAGACTGTGTGATGTTGGGAGTTGCAAATAAAAAATCATAATAACCTTTTATGAATAATGTGCATGTGACAAAAAGGGACGACCCTCTTGTCACATGTTTCATAATTGAGCTTTCATAATTAAGGCATGTTTATCTTGATAATAATTTTTTCGTATGCCAATTTGTGTAAAGCCAAGATTTTTATATAAATGGATAGCAGGGTAGTTTTCCTCCATGACCTCCAAAGTAATAGAAATGCAATTTAATTTTCTTGATAAATCCTTTAATTTTTTTAATAAGAGAGTACCAAGTCCTTGATTTCGAAATGTCTTTTTTACCACAAGGTTCATGATATCAGCTTCATCGACCATGATTTTGATGCCAGAAAAACCAACAATTTCTTCATTCATTTTAGCAACCAAATATTTCGAATTTTCTGTTTTTAGTTCGTTTCTTAATGTGTCATAGTTCCAATAGTCATCAAAGTCAGAAACTAAAATGTCAGCAATTTGATTTAAATCTTCTAATGTCATAGGCATTATTTTTATGTATTTTAACTTTTCTTCTAATTGTCGCTGTGCTTGTGGCTTTTTCAAATAGAGAGGTAAGATATCTTCCGATTTTTTTTCTTCGTCTTTAGCTAAGCCAGCTAACCCTACGTAATAAGAGTTTAAACTATTATTTTTAGAGGGGGCTAATACACAATTTTCGAATTTAGCAAGAATCAATTCTTTGTATTTTTCAGACCCATCACCAACAAAAGTAAGATTGGTAGAATTAGAACTGTTTTGTTGACATAATGTTAAAGCATCTGTAATGGTTTCAGCGGTTGGAGAAATGATTTCTTCATAGTTACCATTTTTAAGTTGATATAGGGCAAAGTAACAATTATCATTTTTACAATCTATGATACTGGCAATCAAACCTTCTTTTTTAATGGAATAAGCAAGAGCTTCCAAAGAGTTAACGCCAACACAAGGAATGCCTAAACTATCATGGAAGGCTTTTACGGTTGCAATTCCGATTCGAATCCCAGTAAAAGAGCCAGGCCCCTTATCACAAGCGAGTAAATCAATATCTTGTAAGGACAAATTAGATTGCTTAAAAGCTTGTTGTATCATAGGCATTAGATTTTCAGAATGGGTTCTTCCTGTATCTTGGTCTAGCTTACAAATTAGATGGGTATCTTCTAAAATAGAAACACCACATATATTACTAGCTGTATCAATACTTAATATTTTCAAAATAATCCTCCCATTTCTTTAAATTCGTATCTATCTTTAAAATTCTAAGATTTTCATTGTTATCGTCTTTTGAAAATGTAATATGGAGATATTCTTTTGGTAAGGCGTCTTGGATTAATTCGCCCCATTCGATTAGGCAAATCCCATTTTCAAAATATTCTTCTCCACCTATTTCGTAAAACTCAGAGGAGTCTTCTAAACGATAGACATCGAAATGATATAATTTAGTTTTATTTTTTTCATATTCGTTGACAATGGTAAAAGTCGGACTCGATATTTCGTTTTCTAGTCCGAAATGGCTTAAAATACCTTCTACAAATTTTGTTTTACCAGAACCTAAATCACCAGTTAAGACAATAACATCATTTTTATCTAGATGACTGGCTAATGACTTGGCAAAGTTTTTGGTATCTTTTTCGTTTTCTGATTGGAAATGAAAATGTTTCATGATTATCTCCTTATAACGATTTGTTATATTAGATGTTATTACAAAATTTATTATATTTTTTATATTGTAGGAAAGTTCTCCTAGTAGGTGGACTTTTCGTACAAGATAAATATGGGAATTTATAGAATTTCTTTGCGGTTGCCACCGCTTAGAAATTCTTAAATTCGCTTTTTATGAAATGACAATTCGGGGGAATCGACAAGTTACAGTCTGTTATGAAATTACAGACTGTTAGCAGTTGGGAGTCACAAAGAAAAAATATAATAAATTTTATAATAAAATACTAAACTCATACACAACTTATTATAATATAAAAAATCAAAAAATTCAATCAAAAGCCTTGATAAATTACAAAGATTGTAATATAATTGTAACAAATTTGTAATAGAAAAGAAATGTAGACAAGAAGGGAAGATAGAAATGTTTAAATTTGGATTGGGACAAGATATCGGAATCGATTTGGGGACAGCAACTGTAATTGCTTATGTGAAAGGAAAGGGGATTGTATTAAGAGAGCCATCTGTTGTGGCAGTAGATAATAACACAGGAGAGGTATTAGCAGTTGGACAAGAAGCAAGAAGAATGCTAGGAAGAACGCCTGGAAACATTGTAGCAACGAGACCTTTAAGAGATGGTGTTATATCAGATTATACAGTGACAGAAAAAATGTTAAAACATTTCATTAATAAGGTATGTGGGAAATTTATTTTTGCACCAAGAATTATGATTTGTATCCCTTCACAAGTAACAGAAGTAGAAAAAAAAGCAGTGATTGATGCAGCTTCACAAGCAGGTGCTAGAAAAGTATATTTAATTGAGGAACCGATTGCAGCAGCCATTGGAGCAGGAATTGATATATCCAAACCATGTGGAAATATGGTAGTTGATATTGGAGGAGGAACAACAGATATTGCGGTTATATCTTTAGGAGGTTCTGTTGTCAGTACATCTTTGAAAACAGCAGGAGACAAGTTTGATGAATATATTGTGAAATATATTAAGAAAAAACATAATATTATGATAGGTGAGAGAACAGCAGAAGATTTAAAAGTAAATATTGGCTGTGTATTTCCTAAAATACAAGATACAGAAATGGATATTCGAGGAAGAGATTTGGTAACTGGACTTCCAAAAACAGTTACGATTTATTCCAGTGAAATGTTGGAGGCTTTAACAGAACCAGCTATGATGATAGTGGATAGTGTTCATTCTGTGTTAGAAAAGACACCACCTGAATTGGCTGCTGATATTAGTGATAAAGGAATTTATATGACAGGTGGAGGATGCTTAGTAGACGGATTAGATAAACTTCTACAAGAGAAAACGGGAATTAATGTTATGATTGCACAAGATACCGTTTCTTGTGTGGCATTAGGAACTGGAAAAGCTTTAGATAACTTAGATGCTTTAGAAGGAAAAGTTAGAAAATAAGATAGATTGAACTATATTTTAATTAGAATTAAAAATATTATCTATAACTGATACAAAGTGCAGAGCAATTTGTATCAGTTAGTTTTATAAAATAATAAATATAATTTAGAGGAATTTGATAGATGGAAACAAAATATCTAGCTATTAATAATAAACTTAAGATAGCATTTTATTGTAATCATATTAACAATGCAAAAGTAGGTATAATTATTCTCCATGGTCTTGCAGAACATAAAGGAAGATATCACGATTTTATAGAGCAATTGAATAAAAATGATATTTCAACTTTTGCCATTGATTTAAGAGGTCATGGAGAGAGTTTAGGAAAAAGAGGAGATGTAAAACATTTTGAGAATTATATCGAGGATTTACATTCTTTTGTTTCTTATATAAGAAATGAATATCCTGATTTAAAATTAGGCATGTTTGGTCATTCTCTTGGTGGTTTAATTGCAAGTTCTTATGTTGCCAATTATAAAACAATAGATTTTTTAATCTTATCGAGTCCATTTTTAAAAGCTCCTTCAAAAGCTAAGTTTTTTAAATTTATTCCTTATAAAATATTAGGTTTTGTAAAATTAAAAAAGCGACATAGTGAAAGCAAGGAAATGCTAAAATATAGTAGAAATGATATGTTAGCATGCCATTATTTTACCTTAAGATTAGTAGGAAACATGTTTGTAGATGGAATACAGTATATAACGGAAAGGTTCAAAGATATAAAACTACCAGTTCTTATGTTAGGAGGCAAATTGGATCCACTTATTGATTCTACAGCTTTAAATGATATATTAGATGAGTTTGGAACTAAGGATAAAACGATTAGAATTTATGATAATGTAAAGCATAGGATTGTTCAAAATGATAATAAAGATGAGATTATAGCAGATATTATAAAATGGGTAAAAACAAAAATAGGGGAGAAATAGAAGAAAAATGAAAAAAGTAGCATTTATCACATTAGGATGTAAAGTAAATCAATACGAGACCAACGCTATGATGCAACAATTTATAAAAAAAGGTTATGAAATAGTGGAGCCTACCAACCAAGCAGATATTTATATTGTAAATACCTGTACAGTAACTAATATGTCTGATAGAAAATCAAGACAGATGTTAAGAAGAGTGAAAGAATTAAATGCTAATGCTGTTGTAGTAGCTTGTGGTTGTTATGTGCAGGTAGCCAAAGAAGAAATGGAAAAAATACAAGAAGTGGATTTTGTATTAGGAAATAATGAGAAAAAAGAAATCGTAGAAATCATAGAAGCATATGCAGAAAAAAATAAAAAGTACCATAAAATAGAAGATGTTATGCATCAAAAAGAATACATAGAATTAGGTAAAATTACAGATACAGAAAAAACAAGGGCAGTGATTAAAGTACAAGATGGATGTGATAGATTTTGTTCTTATTGTATTATTCCCTATGCAAGGGGTAGAGTCAGAAGTAGAAAACCAGAAAATGTAATAGAAGAAATAGAAAAGATAGCACAAAATGGAATCCAAGAGGTGGTAATAACAGGAATTCACGTTGCTTCTTATGGAAAGGATTTTAAAGAAGAATATAGACTGATTGATTTATTAGAAGAAATCAATCAAATAAAGGGAATACAGAGAATTCGATTAGGTTCGATTGAACCACTTTTGATAACAAAAGAATTTACAGATAGATTATCAAAATTAGAAAAAATATGTCATCATTTTCATTTGTCATTACAAAGTGGATGTGATGAAACATTAAAAAGAATGAATCGAAGATATACCATTCAGGAGTTTCAAGAGATGGTAGCAAGACTTAGAAAAGTATATGAAGATGTCATTTTAACAACTGATATTATTGTTGGATTTCCAGGGGAGAGTCAAGAAGAATTTGAAAAAACGTATCAATTTTTACAACAAATAAAATTCTATAAAATGCATATATTTAAATATTCTCCAAGAAAAGGAACCAAAGCTGCACAAATGAAGGGACAAATAGACGGAAAAATAAAGGAAGAAAGAAGCAAAAAGCTAATAGCATTATCCAATAAGCATCAAAAAGAATATCATGAAAAATATGTGGGAAAAGAAGTAGAAATATTATTTGAAGAAGAAAAAAATGGATATTATCAAGGGCATACCAAAAATTACATTTTGGCATCAGCAAAAAGCCAAAAAAATTTAGAAAATAAAATGATAAAAGCCAAATGTACAGAGGCAAGTATGGAGGCTATCTTTTTAGAAATATAGCAATGTAATACAAATGTAACGAATACGTAACAAATATTTAATATTAAATTTTATCAAATCAATTGCTTAATTAGAAATTATATAGTATGATGAGGATAATAATTTTGTATAGATTACAAAGGAGGAAAACAGATGGCAGATTTAGGAGAAGTAAACAAAGTATCAGGTGTTTTTGGAGGAGTTGAATTAGAAGGTTTTGAGAAGGAAGAACAACCAATTCCAGAAAATGCAGGAACCATCAGACAAGTAGGAACTGACTTACCAATGAAGGTAGGTTTTTGGAGTAAATTTAAGTCATTCTGGTTACAAGATATAAAATGGAATCAAGAAGTGAAAATTGAATTAACAGAAGGTCAACAAAAGCTAGAAGATGAAATAAACGATTTTTTACATCAAGATATTACATGGGGCAAAGTACGTGATTTTTTCTTGCAAGAAATTTCTTTTAAGTGAAAAGAGAATTGTAAATTTTTAGTAAATTAATGAGAAAGTATAGCAAAGTTAATAGAATTGTGCTATACTTTTTTTGTCCGAATAGAGAAAAATAAAAGGAGGGAAGGGAGATATCCCCATATGACATGGCAAAAAGTAAAACCATTTTTGTTTGTAATGAATGCGGAAATGAATCTAGTAAATGGCTTGGAAAATGTCCAGCTTGTAATAGTTGGAATAGTTTTTTTGAGCAGAAAATAGTAGAAAGTAAAAATAGTAGTTTAAAACAAAAGGATATAAAAAGCAATATACCACAAAAATTAAATTCTTATGAAGCAAAAGAAGCGATAAGAAATTCAACAGGATTTGGAGAATTAGATAGTGTTTTAGGTGGTGGTTTAGTAAAAGGTTCACTTGTTTTGTTGCGGAGGAGAGCCAGGTATTGGTAAATCCACTTTAATTCTCCAAATTTGCGATAAAGTAAAAGGAGAAGGAAAGGTATTATATGTTTCTGGAGAGGAATCGGCAGAACAAATTAAAATGAGAGCAGACCGATTAAATATTAACAATGAGGATATCCTATTTTTAGGAGAGACAGATATTGATATTGTAAATCAAGCGATTATCGATATGAATCCTAAGTTAGTGATTATTGATTCCATTCAAACGATGTATTCAGAAGAATTATCAGCAGCCGCTGGAAGCGTGAGTCAAGTGAGAGAAATTACTTCTCAAGTAATGAGAGTTTGTAAATCAAGAGCTATTACCACGATTATTATTGGACATGTTACGAAAGAAGGCAATATTGCAGGTCCAAGAGTATTGGAACATATGGTAGATACGGTTTTATATTTAGAAGGAGAAAGATATTTTTCGTATCGAATTTTAAGGGGAGTTAAAAATAGATTTGGTTCAACTAATGAAATTGGTATGTTTGAGATGAGAGAAGAGGGAATGTGTGAAATCGCGAATCCATCTGAAATACTGATTTCAGAGCGAGAGGATAATCCATCTGGTTCCTGTATTGTTTCTAGTATGGAGGGGACAAGACCAATTTTAGTAGAGTTACAAGCCTTGACATCACAGACCATTTATGGGTATCCTAAGAGAACTGCGAATGGGATTGATTTTAACCGATTAGCACTATTAATTGCAGTATTGGAAAAAAAGGCTGGTCTAATGCTTGGTACACAAGATGTGTATTTGAATGTAGTGGGAGGATTGAAAATTAATGAACCTTCGATTGATTTAGGACTTATTATAGCAACAGCTTCCAGTTTTAAAAATATACCAATTCCAAAGGATATGGTAATCATGGGAGAGGTTGGATTAACAGGAGAAGTTAGAAGAATTAATTTGATAGAGAAGAGATTAAAAGAAGCGGAAAGATTAGGTTTTAAATCTTGCATGATTCCAGAAAGTAATAAAAAAGACTTGAAAGATAACTATAAATTAGATATAATAGGCGTTAGAAATGTAAAGGAAGCAATGAAAAAAGTATTAGGATAAAAATTGCTAGTCATAAGAGAAGGGAGAGTAATTTTGAGAAAAGGAAAAGAAGATAATATTACAGAGATTCTAAAATTAATTGCTCCAGGTACACCGATTAGAGATGGATTAGAAAATATATTAAGGGCAAAAACAGGTGCCTTGTTATTAATAACAGATAATAGTGAAGTTTTAAAAGAAATAGTAGACGGAGGATTTACCATTAATGAAGAATATACTTCAGCAAAATTGTATGAGTTAGCGAAAATGGATGGTGCTATTATATTAAGTGGTGATTTAAAGAAAATCTTATATGCCAATGCTCAATTAATACCAGCACGAGAAATATTGACATTAGAAACAGGAACAAGACATAGAACGGCAGAAAGAACAGCAAAGCAAACAGGTGAATTAGTCATTAGTATATCACAAAGAAGAAGTATTATAACCGTATTTAAAGGTGATAATAGATATATATTAGAAGATACTGATGTTGTATTAAACAAAGCAAACCAAGCGATACAGACTTTAGAAAAATACAAAAAGGTATTTGATAATAAACTGAATTTATTAAATGAATATGAATTCAATGATATTGTAACATTAGAAAATGTATTAGTAGCCATTCAAAGAGCAGAAATGGTAATGAGGATTGTAGAAGAGATACAAAGACAAATTTATGAGTTAGGCGATGATGGAAGATTAGTAAGAATGCAATTAGAGGAATTAATTGGAGGCTTAGAAAAAGAAGAATTACTTATCATAAAAGATTATATGGTAGCTACTAAGAAAAAATCAACACCAGAGAAGATATTAGAAAACTTGGAATTGTTAGAATACGAAGAATTAGCGAATGAAAATACCATAGCAAAATTACTAGGCTATGAAAATTTTGATAACTATGATGAAGTTGGTGTATACACAAAAGGATATCGTATTTTAAATAAAATACCAAGAATGCCATCTAGTATCGTAGAAAATTTAATTGATACTTTTAAATCATTCCAACACATTTTGACAGCCAATATAGAGAGTTTAGATGATGTAGAGGGAATTGGCGAAGTAAGAGCAAGAGCTATTCAACAGTCTTTAAAAAGAATGCAGGATCAATTTGTATTCTAATTAAGTAGCTGTTAGTGAGAAAAAATGTTACAGATAACTTATACAACCAAATAAATATAAAGGAGAAATGAAAAATGAAAACAAAAAATATAATATGGATAATTGCTTTAATTTTGGTAATAGTATTAATAGCAACTTTAGGATATGGTTATTATAAAAAAGCAACCATGGAGGTAAAAAATCCAATAGCAACAATGGAAGTGGAAAATTTTGGAACCATAAAGATGGAATTATATCCAGAATTGGCACCACAAACAGTAGCAAATTTTGTTACACTTGCTAATAGAGGATTTTATGATGGATTAACATTTCATAGAATTGTAAAAGATTTTATGATACAAGGTGGAGATAAAGAAGGAACAGGACAAGGTTCAGCAACCACAGCTGACTTAAAAGATGATGGCAATGAAACCAAATATTCGATAAAAGGTGAATTCATTTCAAATGGAGTAGAAAAGAATAAATTAAAATTTGAAGAAGGTGTATTGGGAATGGCAAGAAGTGATTATACATCTTATTCTCCATCTTTAACAGAAGAGTCTTATAATTCAGGAAGTTCACAATTTTTTATTATGACTAAGGAAAATAGTTCATTAAATGGACACTATACGTCATTTGGTAAGGTAATAGAAGGATTAGATATTGTTCACAAAATAGAACAAGTTGAAGTAAAGGCAGCAGATAATGCACAAGAAAGTGGAAATACAGAGGTTAGTACACCAGTTAATACTCCCAAAATCACATCTATTAAAGTAGATACGTATGGCGTAGATTATGGATTACCAGATATATTAGAGCCTTTTGATTATACGTCATGGATGTATAAACAGTATGGAATTGATCCAAGTACATTGGCTCAATAATAATAAAATCTAAAAGTTTTTTAGATAAAATAGTTGACAAAAGGGGTAAAGATAGGGTAAAATATTATATGTGCTCATGTGAGGTGCACGTGAACGATGGTGGATGTAGCGTAGTTGGTTAACGCGCCAGTTTGTGGCACTGGAGACCGTGGGTTCGAGTCCCATCTTCCACCCCATTTATTTAATATATTGGGCTGTAGCCAAGCTGTTGAGACTGTTTGAGCAAAGCGAGTTACAGTGTCAATATGCAGGGAGCGATAGCGAGTCGCTGGTAAGGAAACTTATTCGTGACTATAAATTTTAATATATTGGGCTGTAGCCAAGCGGTAAGGCACCAGACTTTGACTCTGGCATGCGCTAGTTCGAATCTAGCCAGCCCAGCCAGAAAGAAAGACGATAGTGAAGCTATCGTTTTTCTTTTTGGAAGAACTGACAAGTAAGTAGAAATAGTGAGCCGAAGGCACGCGGCGTCGTGAGCGAAGCGAGGGAGTCCCTTTAGGGATTCGAATCTAGCCAGCCCAGCCAAAAAGAAGTTTTTTCGAACTTTTTGAAAGCCTTGATATAACTTAATTTCAAGATTACAAAAAGTTTGATGAACACAAAAACTTAAACCGTTTCAAAAGAAACGGTCTTTTTTTGACCAAAAATCTGATGTTGATTATATGATTGTCTTTGATAATTCTAATAATTATAAGCCACAGACTTTTTTAGATAGGCTCAAAAGATTTGCAGAAACAAAATATTCAACATCAGAAATATATCAATCATCACCTACTATTGTTTTAGAATTAAATAAAATTAAGTTTGAATTAGTTCCTGCATACAATAGCTGGGGGACATATAATATACCAGATGGTAATGGAGGGTGGATGCCAACATATCCTAATGATTTTAATGATAAACTACTGAAACAAACAATAATAATTCATATAAAATAAAACCATTAGTAAGATTAATTAAACATTGGAATATAAATGTAAATTATCATAATTTAATTTCATATAAAATTGAAGAAAGAATTGCATACAATATGACTTATGCATATTACACTTGTACAAGTTATACAGATTATGCAAAGAAGGCTTTTAGTGAATAAAAAAATTTAACTTATGATATGTCAATTTTAAATAGAATTGATCGTGCATTAGAAAGAATTGATAAAGCTATAGAATATGAAAATGATGGTAAACCATATTCTGCTTCTGAAGAAATTAAAAAAGTGTTCCCAGAGGTTTAAAAGATGAATGTAGATAGAAAAGATGAAATTCAAGAATTATATGACAGAACAAATAAAATTAGTAATTTAGGAAATATACTATTTTTGTTAAATATATTTTAGTAATCTTGCAGAGAATGAAAGAAGAAAGTCACTTATTAAAGAATCATTTGGTGTTAATACAATGCTTAGAGAAACTAAAAATTATTACAATAATAGTGCAAAACCATCTATTGAGAAATTAGGATTAAATTGCTATGAAAGTGCCTTTTTTACAAAAAAGGTAGTAGATAAAATGATATTAGAATGGATTATCAAAGTTACGGTTTTTATTATTATTTATATATTTTTGATGATTCAATTAGAAAATTTAGATGTGCTATTAATTATTACACAAACTGTATTTTCAGCTGAAATTATATGTTACTTTATCAAATTATGTTATTATAAATTTCAACTTGACAAAGTGTGTAAAGAATTTCAAGATATATTCTTTGTATTAGGATTATCAACTGTAAATACAAAAGTTTTGCTACTAGATACTACATTAGATTATGAATGTTTAAAAAGTTATTGCAAAATATCAACTTCAAGTAAAATATTTTTCAAGAACAATGAGCGTTGGTCAAAGGAATGGCAAATATTATTAAAAAAGGTAAAAAGATAAATTTTAAAGTTATATAATAGAGTAAATAAAGAGAAGAAAATAAAAAACTAAACTAAAATAAGGCGATTTTATTGACAAACGCCTTATTTTAGTTTAATATATAGTTGGGGGCGAAAAAATGATATATACACATAGCGAATTGAAAAATAATGGATTAGATAATTATAATATAAACAAAAAAGTAGCAAACAAAGAACTATATAAGATTGAAAATGGTCTATATTCAGATACTGAAAAATACAATCATTTGGAGTATATTGTAAAAAAATATCCGAATAGTATTTTTACATCAGAAAGTGCATTTTTTTATTTAGGATTAACTGATTACATACCTAGCGAATATTTTTTAGCTACAAAACACAATGCCAAGAAAATATTGAATGATAAAATAGAGCAAATATTTATGGCAAACCATTTTTTCGAAATTGGAAAAAGTCAAGTAAATTATAATAATGTTCAAATAAATATTTATAACAAAGAGAGAATGTTAATTGAATTAATAAGAAATAAGAATACTTTTGCCTTTGATTATTACAAGGAAATAATAAGTAATTACAGAGAAATTGCAGATGAGATAGATATGAGTTTACTTGCAGATTATTTAGAATGTTTTGCTAACGGAAAAAACATTTTTAAAATTATACATAGGGAGGTCTTTTAGTGATAAATTTATTAGAAAGCATAGACTTTTATTTAGAAAAAGGATATGAAGATGCTTATGCAACATCAAAAGTTGCACAAGATATAATATTAAGCAAGATTGCAAAATCTAATTATAGAAACAATATTACAGTCAAAGGTGGAGTAGTTATGTTTAATATAACTAATGACAAAAGACGAGCCACTGTTGATATTGATATAGATTTAATTAGATATTCTTTAGAAGATAAAAGTATATTGTTATTGTTTGATAAATTAAATCAAATTGATGATGGAATAACAATAATAGTTAATAAAAAAATAAAACCTTTAAAACATCAAGATTATCATGGAAAAAGAGTTAATATTGTTTTAAAAGATTCATTTGGAAATCAAATAGAAACTAAAGTTGATATTGGAGTACATAACAATTTAGATATAGAACAAGAAGAATATATGTTTAACTTTGAAGTATTTAATAACAGTATGACATTATTAATAAATACTAAAGAGCAGATTTTTGTGGAAAAACTGTTATCTATGTTAAAACATGGTATTAGAACAACAAGATATAAAGATATATATGATTTTTATTATCTTATAACAGAGGGAAATATGGACAAGTCATTATTACTTAAATTGATTAATATATATTGTATCAATAGTGATTTAAGAATTAATACTACATACGAAATTGCAAATGAATTGAGTAAAATATTTAATAATGCAAATTTTTTAGAAAATGTTAAAAATAGTAGATATAATTGGATAGGAGAAGAGACAGATATTGTTTTAAATACAATATTAGATTTTATAAAACTATTAGAACTTTTAGTAGTATAGTTAAAAATATAAAGTGAGGTAGCTTATGGAAAAAGAAGAATTATATAATATGTGCAAATCTATTATAGAGTTGCATAAACAAAGATATGAAATAGTAAAATCTGAAATAGAAAAAATTATAAAAGATAATGTAAAAGATGAAAGGTATATTCAAAGGAAATTAGATGAAATGTTAGATATATTATTATTTTATGAAAATGATGATAGCTTATTATTATTTAGAAGGTTGTGTAAGTACTATTTTTCCATAAATCCACTAGTTACAGATCAATATATTAACTACTATAAAGAGCAGAATGATCCAGAAGGTATAAAGTTTGGAAATAAAGTAGAGATAAAGGTTAAAGAGGAGTATATCCAGGTGGAATAAATACAGAGTTTTATAAAAATAGTAGAGATTATGTATCAGAAGAAAAACAATCTACATTTATGAAACCTAGTGATGTTGCAAAAACAATCATAGATAATGTTACAAATGATACTAATTTAACAATTGCAGATATTATAATAGAGAGAAATTAAGGAGGTCAAAAATGCAAATAAGAAGCAATGATGATATCAAATATGAAGATGAAATAAAAAGTATGTCACATGATGAATTTAAAAGTTATTGTTTAAAATTATCAAGGTATATACAAGAATATTGTAACAGTAATAATTTAAGAATTGATTATGTGGTTCCAATTTTACGAAGTGGTGCAGTTCCTGCTGTTTATATTGCAAATGAATTAAATTTAGTAAAATTTGCACCAATTCAAGTAAAAAAGATAAAACAAG
>CAOJZE010000003.1 GCA_948466095.1 uncultured Clostridium sp. | reverse complement strand
CAAAGCGAAAATAACGAAATAGAAGAAAATCAAGAAATACAAAGCGAAAATAACGAAATAGAAGAAAATCAAGAAATACAAAGCGAAAATAACGAAATAGAAGAAAATCAAGAAACGCAAAACGAAAGTATTGAAACAGAAGAAAATCAAGAAATACAAAATGAAAATAGCGAAATAAAAGAAGATGAAGAAGAACAAAATAAAAATTTAACAGAAAATCAAGAGGATGTTACAAGTAAAAAAAAAGAAAATAAAAATGTAGTTTCCAAAAAAAGAAAAAAAAGAAAACGCAGTAAAGACTTGGAAGATGAGCAAGAAATGTAATATTATTCCCTTTTTTCTAGATGTTGAAAAATTAAAAGAATGTTGAAAATTTGCTTGAAAAAAAACTTATATCGAGGTACAATAAAGAAAAAAGGGGGAATAGTAGTATGAACAAGTCAAAAAAAGAATTATCTATTATTGGAAAAATTTGTATTACTTTCTTAATTATATTAGTTCTACTTACTATTGCTAGCAGGATAATTGTTTCGAGCAATGTAAAAAGAGCAAATGAATTAGAAAGTCAAAATACAGCAGGACAAAAGTAGATAAAATCATAAGGAAAATATAAGTAAAAAATGGGAAACTATGTTATTGTAATATAGTTTCTTATTTTTGTTAGGAGGAAAAATGTTAAAAAAATATAGTAAAAAGTTAGTTGCACTAGTATTATTAATTTTGATGTTACTAGGAACATTTCAAAATGTAGTAAGTGCAGTTGATATATCAAGTGCCACAATTGAAGATTTGGGAGATTGTGGTCATCATCTAATGTTTTTTGATAGAAAGCAAAATGCGTGGTCATATATTATAACCACTATGGTAGGTTATAGAGAAAATGGCAATTTACATTATGCATATTGTTTAGATGTCGACAAGCATGGAGTAGGAGAAGAAAGCAGTTATGCAGTATCAGTTGATAATATCTTATCTGATAATAGAGTTTATCGTGTAATAGTAAATGGTTTCCCATATAACAATATGGGGTTAAATGATCAAGATGCCTTTGTTGCGACTAAACACGCTGTATATTCTATACTTTATAATAGAGATGTAAGGTCTTTTTACAAAGGTGGAGATGATAGAGGAAATCAAATAGTTAATGCCATTGAAAGTCTTGTAAATGTGGGGCGTAATGGAACACAAACACAAAATACAGTTAACCAAGTAAATATAAATAAAATTGGAGATGTTGTTGAAGATTCAAGAAGTGGATATTATTCACAAGTTTGTAGTGTATCATCTAATATAGAAATGGGAGAATATACAATCACGAGTTTAAATGGAATGCCAGAAGGCACATATACAGCAGATTTATTAGGAAATGCAAAAAATACATTTGGAGGAAATGAAAGATTTAAAATTGTAGTTCCTGAAAATAAAATAAATGGTGTAATAAATGGAAATGTTAATATATCTGGTACAATAAAATCTTATCCAGTATTTTATGGAAAAGCACCCAATAGCAATGTGCAAGATTATGCATTAACATATAGAGCATATTCAACAATAACTGCAAATGGTAATATTCAAATGGATATATACAAGTCAACATTAAAAATAATAAAACAAGATGATTATACAAAAAAAGGAATAGAAGGTGTAGAGTTTTCTTTAAAATATAGTGATGGTACATATATTGGAGAATACAAAACAAATAAAAATGGAGAAATTGTTGTAAATAAATTAAGAAAAGGGACAATTATTGCTACAGAGACAGCCACAAATGAAAAATATATTTTAAAAACAGAACCAACAGATGTTGATTTAAAATTTGATGAAGTAAAATCTATAATAATTGAGAATGAACACAAAAAGGGTAATTTATCAGTATATAAAACAGATAAAGACAATAACAAAATAGGATTAGGAAATGTAAAATTTGATTTATATTCAACAGAGTTTGATAAAATTATAGGTACATATAATACTGATGTCAATGGTATGTTAGAAATAAGGGATTTAAGAATAGGAGACTACAAACTTTTAGAGAAAGAAACGAATAAATGGTATAATTTAGCAGAAGATACCGAAATAAAAATTGACTGGAATGTTACAAACAATGTTACTATAAACAATGAACTAAAAAAAGGGAGAATAAAAATAATCAAAGTAGATGCAGAAGATAAAGAGTACAAAATAGCATCTGTGAAATTTAATGTAATGGATAAAGATAACAATGTTTTAGAAACAATAATTACAAATTCTAATGGTGAGGCTATTACAAAAGAATATCCAGTAAGAGATTATGAAAAATTATATTTACAAGAAATTGAAACAAACGATAAATATGTTTTAAATGACGAGATTGTAGAAATAAAACTTGAAGAAAATAAAATAAAAGAAGTTGAATTTGAAAATGAAAAAATAAAAGGTCAAATAAAAATTCTAAAAGTAGCTGAAAAAGATAATATAATTACAGGAGATAAAGAGGGAACACCATTAAAAGATGTAGAATTTGAGATCCTAGACGAAAATAAAAATTTAATAGAAACATTAAAAACTGATGAAAATGGCGAAATTCTAACAAGTAAATTAACAAAAGGTATAAAATTTGTACGAGAAAAAAATTCTGCTGAATGGTATCAACTAGACGCAACAGAATGTAAAGTTGAAATTGTAAAACATGGAGAAATAAAAGAATTAAATATTAAAAACAAGCCAGATGAGCCATCATTAGAAACTACAAAAACAGGTATTGAACAAACAACACGAAATCAAGAGATAAAATATGATTGTACTGTTAAAAATACAGGAAATGTTAGATTAGATGATTTTACTTGGCATGATTATATTCCATTTGATTATATAAAGCCAACTAAAATTGTAACAGGGACTTATAATCAAGCATTAAAATATAGCATTTATTATAAAACAAATAAAAAAGATTATACACTATTAAAAGATGAATTAGATTCAACAGTAAATAACTATATAGATTTTACAAATATTGAGTTTGAAGATGAGGAATATATAACAGAAATAAAAATGTATTTTGGAAGTGTAGATGTAGGATTTACAACAGAGGATAATATACAACTTTTTGCAGTAGTAAAAGATGATGTGAAAAATGGAGATAAGTTTACAAATAAGACAATGCTTGTAGGTCAACATGGAATAGAATTAAAAGATAATGATGAGCATACTACTGAAATTTACGAAAAACAATTAATAACAAAATTACCTAAAACAGGGTTTTAAATAAAGAGAAAGTTCAAACTTTCTCTTTAATAATAAGGAGGAAAAATGGAAAAGAGAAAACAGTTAGATAAAGAATTAAATTTTTTAGATGAAAAAATGAGTAATATTAATTTGGAAATGATAACATTGGAAAAAGAAAAAAACAAAATTGAAGAAGAGAAAGCAATATTAACAAGTGATGTAAAAAATTTAGAGGAGGAAAAAAAGAATATTTTATTAAAAAGTGAAAACCATAAAGGAATAATAAAATACTTATACATGATTATACAAGCTAATTCCGATTTGAAAACACTTAAAATCATAGATGCAAAATTAGAAGAAAATAGGAAAAATCTTCAAAAAGTAGAAGATAAATTAGATATAAAAAATCAATTAATAAAAGACAAAATGAATGAAAAAGCAGATGTATGGAAAAAAAGAGAAAAAATATATATGGGAACATATAAAGAGGCAGAAACGGAAAAACAAACTACTACAAATGAAAATAGCAAAGATTTAAACAGTCTAATCAATTTATATAATTTAGTAAACCAAGTTACTTTTGAAGATAAAAAAGCGAATGCAATAAAAGAAAAACTAATAAAGAATTTAAATACTAATATTGAAGAATACATAAAAGAAAATAATATACAACCACCAAAAAATATGAAAGCAAAGAATACAGAAAAAGAGGAGGAAAACGAATGTTAAAAACTTTGGAAGAGGCTGGAGAAAAGGTAGATTCATTAGTACGAGAAACCTTTGAAAATGGAAAATTAGCCGATTTTTTAGATACAATGGCAAAATTACCCAATATCAGTTATGGAAATTGCTTATTATTGAAAAGTCAATTGGAAGATGTTTCAAAAGTATTACCAAAAGAGATATGGAAGCAATATGGAAAAAATGTAGATGAAAAAGCAGAACCATTACAAATTATAAAATATGATAAAAATAATCAAGAAACAGGATATATATTAGCTGATGTATATGATGTTAGTCAAACTGATTCAAACAAAAAAGAAAAAAGTTACAATAAAGAATTTTTAGAAAACATTATGAACAATATGCAAAAAAAATTAGACCAAAAATATAAATTAGAATTCAAAAAAGAAGAAAATATAGGCGAAACAATAAGACATATTATATTTAATATGAATGATTTTTCTGGAAATAGTAGTGCAGTAGACTTTATAGATTCAATAAGGTTAATAGTAGAGCCAAGTGTATATACAATACAAAAGCGTTTTGGATTAGAAACTACAAATAATGATGAAATAAACAACATTTGTATATGGGGAGTAGATCAAGCCAATGATACCTTAAAACAAGGATTAAAGGATATTCAAAGGACAGTAAATTCGTTTGTAAAAGATTTTGAAAGAGAACAAAAGAAATATTTAATAAATATGAATTATAAAAATCAAGAACAAGAAAATAATTAAGGGCAGCAATGCCCTTTTTCAAGGAGAAAGTATGAATTTTTATAAAATAGATGATGAAATAATATATAATTTTTATATGATGCCAAAGGTTCTATTCAATGAAAAATATAGAAAATTATCACTTGAGGCTAAAATTACATATATGTTGATATTAGATAGGTTAAAAATATCAAAAATGAATACTTGGATAAATGAAGAAAAGGACTTATATGTACTCTATAAAAGAGAAGAATTAGAGCAACAACTGGGATTGTGCGAAAAAACGATAGTAAAAATTTTAAAAGAATTAAAAGAGTTTAACTTAATATACGAAAAAAGACAAGGATTAGGTAAACCTAATATAATGTTTGTATATAAACTTGAAGAAGTACAAGAATGTCAAAAGCAGAACTGTAAATTTTACAGTTCTAAAGATGTAAAAAATACAGTTTTAGAACAGCAAAATTTACAGAGAAATAATAATAATATTAATAATAATAAATATAATAATAATTCTGTCAGTCAGTATAATGAGGAGATGGAGGCATTAGAGGAAATTAAGAAAAAATGTGAATTAGATTTTTTATTGACGACTGACGAATACAGAATGAAACCTATAATTGAAAATTTGCTTGAAATAATGTATTTTTCAAAACAGATTAAAATAAATAATGCTATTTTGCCACAAGCATTAGTGAGAAGTAAAATGCAAAAACTAAATAGTGGAATTGTTATGTATATGATTGATAAATTAAATAAACAAGGAGAAAAAGAAGAATTTAATATAAAAAATAGCACTAATTTTTTAATTACCTGTCTATACAATTGCATAACTGAATATTACTTAGATTCGGAACTAATGTTTAAAAGTGAATATGGGTAAAATATTAATTAAAAATTGTTAAGTTTTATTGAACAATAGAAAATTATGTGCTAGAATATCATTAAAAGGAGGAATAAATATGAACAAACTAAGTAAAGTGCTATTAATTATAAGTATTATTTTTGTAATCGGTTTTTGTGTTATGTTAGGGTTATATTTTAATCTAAAGAAGGATTATAATGAGTTAAAGGGTGACTTTTTATTTAGTAGAAATGGAAACGAAATTGAAAATAGTAATCTAGATGGTAATTTTTTATTTTATGAAGAAGGCAAATAGATAATAAAAAAAGGAAATCCCATTAGAGATTTCCTTTTCCGATGCTATTTTAGTGCATTATTATTTTATTATCTTATTTTGGATGCCAATACTAATATCAGTATGTTAATTAGTAACGTTCATAAATCAAGAAATCAACACTTCCGTTGCCTCCATCATTATAAAAGCTTACCCAATAAGTTCCACCATCACAGTTGCTGAGAACTTGTGCATCTGTTTCGCCAGAAAAATGCCTAGTATAAAGGATATTATATTTGTCATTTGCATGACAAACACTAACCCGAACACCATTTGTAGGTTTAACCCAAACATTCAACTTTGCACCCTGACGAGGTGTTACGGCATAGTAGACGCCACCAGTGGGGGTTGTTACACCTGTCCGATATAACAATCCATTCTGAGCATACGTAGAACTTACACTCTTAGTTTCAACAGAAGATGTTTCGGCAGCAAAAGCTGGAACGGTTGCTGTGAAAAGAAGTGAAAGGGTAAGAACAAAACTCAATAAAAATTTACATTTACGCATAATATTTCCTCCTGAATTTGCACTTTAGCATCGAACAGCATCTTTAAATAAGATAAATATATTATAACACATTAAAAAAAGCTAAGTCAATATAAAAAGGAAAAAAAAGGAAAAAAAAGGAAAAACTTAATTGATGATGTTATCGTATTTAATTATCATATTAATAAAATCTATAACTAGATCTTTTTGTTTATCATTTAATTCGTGTATTTTATTTTTTAAAGTAGTATTTAAACGATGAGAATTATTAAATAAACCATCAAACAATTCATTAGGGGATATATTTAATGCATTAATATATTTTATAAGAGTATCGATTCTAATACCAGTTTTTCCGTTTTCAAGTTGTGAAATAAATTTTGCTGTTGTATCAGTTTTTTCAGCAAGTTCAGCTTGTGTCATACTATTTTTTGTCCTATATTTTAAAATTTGAGATCCAATATGTTTATTAATATAATTAATATGATTTTTTTCTGCCATAATTTTCAATCCTTTCTATTAAAGTATAGCAATTTATATCTACTAATTAAATCCAATAGTACTTGATATTTTAAAAAATGAAAAATCACTAAAAATCAACGCTTGAAAAAGAATAAAAAATATGATAAAATAAAAAAGTAAATAGCATTTACTTATTATGGTTGTTCTGTGTAAATATAAACAAACAAGTATTAAATAAAATACATAATATTTTATTAGAGAAAGAAAGGAGGGTATAAGTGGGAATGACCATTCTTCAATTAATGGATTCAGGAATGACTTATGAACAAGCAGTTCAAGTTCAATTACAAGTATGTGCTATAATGCTTATAATAGCAGTAGTAATTTGTATTATAGAATATATAATAAAAAAATGTTGTCCCAAATTATACAATAATTTAAAACAACATAACATATTCTAAAAGTTACCTATTCACAATTATTATTGAAATACTGTATTAAAGTATAAATAGCATTCTTTTCGTGTTCTGATAAAAGTTTTATTTGTTGAGAAAGATTTTCATCTGTTACCAAATCTTTAGAGAGAAAATTTCTCAAAAAATCATTAGGAGTAATTTTAAGAGCATTACATAAGTTTACTAATGTTACCATACTAACATTTGAACGACCATATTCAATATCTTGCAAAAAGTTTAATGAAATATTAGCTTTCTCAGCAAGTTCATCTTGTGTATAATTAGCTTTTATACGATATTGTTTTAAGTTGGAACTTATAGTGTTTTTTATAATATCATTGTCTATTTGCATAGTAAATCCTTTATATATATAATATGAATTATATTATCAATTTATACGAAAAAATAAAACCTGTTGACAACACGATAAAACTTGTATATACTACAAAAAGAAAACTGGAAAATTAAGGAGTCAAATGAAAAAATTTAAAATTAATGAAATATTAAAAACAAATGAAGTAAAGAAAAATTTAGAATTAACATTTAAAAATGAAAAAATAGTAATAAACTATTTAGATGAAAAAATAACAGAAGAAATATCATATAATGAAATAACTAATATGAAATATGTAGGAAATTCAAAGGTAGGCATATTTGTGGATGAACAAATATATAGTTTTTTTGAATGCGAATTTGTATCAAAATTACAATTTAAAAAGTTGGTAGAGAACTTAAAGGGCATTATGAGGAGAAAATATGAAAAAGTAGTTGATGAGATCTTTATAAACTTAAAACATCCAGTAGGAAAAAGTTATATATTTTTAAAAGAAGCAATAATAATATACGCAGAACAATTTAATAATAACATAAAAATTGGAACAATTTATAAAATGATAAATCAAAAATATGATTCAAAAGAAGAATGTATTGAACGAAACATTAGATATGCAATACAGAAATTATATGATGAAAATAAAGAACAAAAGAAAAAGTTACCTATAAGAGAAGATGGCAAAATTAGGAATTTTAAATTTATTGCTGAATTTGTCAAAAGGAACAATATAAATAATTAAATACAAAAATGGAGAATTATAAAAATGTTGTTTAAGATAGAGGGAATAATAGATAATATGATTCTGTATAAAAAACAAAGAAGTACAGATCCAGAATACAATTATAATATAATTGAACAAAACATAAAAAAATATGAGCAAATAATATTAGAACACATATTGCTTATATTGAAAAAATTAGGTTATTATATAGAAAAAAGATCAACAAGAAGAATGAGTGTAAAAAACCATTGTAATGAAAAAATTAAATTGTATTACGATTTAGTAAAAGATAAAATTCATGCGACTTATTTTTTAAAGTTTAACATAGACATAGAATTTAAAGATATGTCTACCGAATTACTACTATTATTTGATTATATATATACATATTTAGAAAACAATACAGAATTATATAGAAAATGGGAAATATCATATTTAGGAAATACAAATAATCAATATATAATTAGAGATGATATTGTAAAAATATTAACAAATTCTATAATTTTTTGTTATAAACCACGAAAAGACAAAATAATGAACATAAGTGAATTACTAAAAGAAATAGCAGTCAAAGAATTAAAAGAAGATGACATATATAGAAGTTATACTAAAAAGAAAATAGTTTTAAAAGAATTAGAAGAAAATATAGAAACGATATATAAAATTCCTATAAATTCAAAACAAAGATTTAAATATAAAGAAAATGAAATAATTTATACTACATCTGTAATTGGTTATAAAGAAATGTTACCCAAACGATATAAAGTAGGGATTATAAATGCAATTATAGAAGAAGAAAGTATAAAAATTTCAAATAAAGAAATAAGAAATATTAGTATATATAAGGTGGCTAATGTTTCACAAACAAGAAAAAACAAATGCTATTTATATTATGTAATAGAGATTTTATACAAACATAATGTAGTAAATGAAAACAATACAATAAGTAAAAACAATACTTTACATGGTAATCAAAAACCATATTTAAGATTATATTTTAAAGAAGAAATAAACAAAGAAGAACTTTTGGAAATTGTTAAATACATAAAAGATAACAAAGATATAGAAATTAAATGGTAATTTTTTTTAAAACTTAATGTTAGTGATACAAACATTAAGTTTGCGTTACAACATTCCAAAAAATACAAATTCATAATATATTATCTAAAAAAGGAGATAATGTGTTATGGTAGATTATAAAAAGATTGGAGAAAAAATTGCTAAAAAAAGAAATGCATTAAATATTACACAGGAACAATTAGGAAATAAATTGCAAACATCTGCATCTTATGTGTCTAATATTGAAAATGGAGTTTATGGAATTAGTTTTGAAAGACTTGTAATAATTGCAAACGAATTATATAAATATAAGATTAGGAGAACTCAACAGAGTTCTTCTTTTTTTACAAAAATTTTTCAATCCAAAACTCAAGAAAATAAAAGAAGAGGTAAAAAGTATCATTTTATGACAGCTAATTGCGACATGAAATTATTGCAAAATGTTGTATTATGCCAATTAGCAAAAGCCTATTTTGTTTTTTGAGGTCAAATAGGTATTTTTGAAAGGATTATTTATATAATGATTATATTTGTTACTAATTGGAAAAGGGAGGTGTGTTTTTATGAGATTTTATGATGATAGTTAGCTTTTTTTATAGAATACAGAGGAATTAAAAAGTCTAATGCTTTTTTGACCTCTAAAACTCAATAGGTTTTTGCCAAATTGAGTTTTGGAGGTTGTATATGAAAAAAGATTATACAAAAGAAAGTTTAAATATGTACGAGAAGAAATATCTTGAATGTATAGTTATAAATGCAAAAAATATGTACTTAAGGAAAAATAAGGAGATAATTAATAACCCAAACATAATATTAAACGAAAATATAAAAATTGATGAAGAAAACTATTTTGAAGAAATAGAAATAAAGGAACAAAAAAATGTAAAAAAGGATGCATTTGAAAAAGTATTGTCAAACCCAGATCTATATAAATTAGTGAAAGTACTACCAAAAGAAGAAAAG
This sequence comes from uncultured Clostridium sp., assembly GCA_948466095.1. Classification (GTDB taxonomy): domain Bacteria; phylum Bacillota; class Clostridia; order TANB77; family CAG-508; genus CAG-269. Next base: position 22,913 of record CAOJZE010000003.1, on the reverse strand, counting down.
GAAGTGCTTTTTTATTTATTTCAAGAGCAAAAAAACATTTCTCAAATAGCAGTACAAGAAAGCAAGAATAGAAGAACAATAAGAAAATATAAAGATTCTGCATTGGCGAAAATTAAAGAAAGTTTAGAAAAGGAGAATAGTGGAAATGAAAAAAGAAATATTTAATAATTTTACATTAACTGATGAAGAGGTAATGAATATCATAGATACATATCAAAATTTAATAAAAAGACATTGTAAAGTAAGTATGAAATTTGATGAAGATTTATATCAAGAAATAGTTTTTAATATATTCAAGACATTAACAAGAAATAGATAAAATAAAAGAGTTTCAACGCATAAGTTGAAACTCTTTTAAAAAATATTAAAAATTTTAATAAAAATGCTCAATCGCATTTTGTAATTGCACTCTTATTTATTAAAGAGAAAAAGAAGGGAGGATTATTACAAAATGGGTTTTGTATTATTTATTCTTGGATTTACAATAGGATTCTTTACTTGTAACATAATAAGAAATATTAAAGAATTAAACAGACAAAAAAGTAATACTGTAAAAGCATTATCAAAAATGGACAAACAAGAATTTAAAAAAGCAATGAAAGATTTAGAGATTAATTAATATAACATTTATTGGTGTTATATTATACAGTCATGAAAAAAAGTTGTTAGTAAAAAATTAAGTAAAGGAAAAATAATGAATAAAAAGCAACAAATAATTTTTTTATATTATGAAAAGGGTTTTTTGCCGACTGAAATAGCAAAAGATTTGAATGTATCAAAAGCATATATTACAGAAGTTATAAAAAGTGATGAAAGATATATTTTAGAGAAACAAAAGCGAAAAAGTATAAATAAAACAAAGAATAGGGAAGAAACAAAAAAATATATAAAAAACAAAAGAATGCGAGAAAGGATTTTTAATGAATATATAAAAAAGATGCACTTACAAGCTACAATGGAGTTATCAAGTAGAAAAATGATAAGTAATAGAAGTTTTAGAAATTGGAACACTTCTATATATGATTATAATAATAAAACAAAAGCATATCAATTGAAAAATGATGTAACTGTAACAAATGATGTTCCTAAAAAAATAAGTTGGAAAATTTAAAAATAAATATATATAGATACTAATTTATGTATGTTTGTTTTTGTATAAGGAAGAGAATATGAATATAAGAATAAATAAGGTAAATGAAGATGATGTGAATAACATTGCTTTTATAAAAGCAATGTTAATAAAAAAAAGTATTGAAGATTTAGATATAAGCTATAAAGATAAAATAAAGTTAAAAAATGAAATATTAGAATATTTAAAAACCCATGAATAAAGTCAATAGTAATGAAAAAGAAAATAAGAATTGCTATATATTCAAGAAAATCAAAATATACTGACAAGGGAGATTCTATTGGAAATCAAATAGAATTGGCAAGAGAATATATAAAAACACATTATCCAAGTGAAAAATATGATGTTGAAATAAAAGAATATGAAGACGAGGGATTTTCTGGAGGCAATATTGATAGACCACATTTTAGAGAATTTTTAAGAGACCAAAGGGAAAATCCATACGATGTTTTAATATGTTATAGGCTTGATAGGATAAGCAGAAATATAGCAAATTTTTCAAATTTAATGGAAGAATTAACAGCAGTAGATACAAGTTTTGTTTCAATTAAAGAACAGTTTGACACAAAAACCCCAATGGGTAGAGCAATGATGTATATAGCAAGTGTATTTGCTCAACTTGAAAGAGAAGTAATAGCAGAAAGAATACGAGATAATATGTTAGAACTTGCAAAAATGGGAAGATGGTTAGGAGGTGATCCACCTACAGGATTTAAGTCAGAGAGATATGAATTAATACAAGTATGTGAAAAGGCAGAAGATTCTGATAATGTCCTTGAAAAAAAAGCTAAAAAAGCTTGTAAGTTAGTAACAGACAAAAAGGAAAAAGACTTAATAAAATTTCTTTATGACAAATATTTAGAGTTTAAATCATTATCACAATTAGAATATTATTGTTTAGTAAATAACATAAAAACAAAAAGAGGGAAAAATTTTAGTAAGTTTACATTAAAAATAATATTGTCAAATCCAGTATATGCTAAAAATGATTTAGAAGTTTTAAATTTTTTTAATGAAAAAGGTTTAAATATATATGCAGAGCAAGATGGAAGAGACAAATTTGATGGAAAGTATGGATTACTAGCATATAATAAAAGAAAAAATAGTAAATTAAAAAAGAATTTTGAAGATTGGATTGTAGCAGTAGGTTTACATGAAGGATTTATAGAAGGTCAAAAATGGGTACAAGTTCAAAGAATATTAGAAGCTAATAGACAGGATATTCGTTATAAAGCAGCAACATTTAGTAAAAATAATGTTGTATTTTCTGGATTGTTAAGATGTGGTAGTTGTCATGATAGAATGAAAATAGCAACATCTAGCAAAGATTATCAAAACGGCGATAAAAGATATTATTATATTTGTGAAAAGAAAATAAAATCAAAAGGTTTATTTTGCAAAGGAAATAATTTATCAGGGCGAGAGTTAGATAGCAGTATTGTAAATATTTTAAAATCTGTATTTATACCAAATTCTGAAGTGTATAAAGAATTAAAGAATATGGCAATTTCTAAAAAAGAAATCAATCAAAATGAAGAAGTGGATTCATTAAGAAGAAAGATAAATAAAAATAATGAAGAAATTAGAAATTTAGTTGAAAAAATGAAATATATAGATATAGAAATAATAGATGTAGTAAATACAGAAATAAAAAGGCTAAAAAAAGAAAATGAAACTATTGAACAAAAATTGTGTATATTAGAAAAAGAAGGTAAGCATAAAAACAATGAGTCAGATACAGCAAAATTTATTTTGAATATAATAAATAATTGTTTTGATAAATATGATGAACTAACTTTAAAAGATAAAAAAGATATTTTAAATATGTTTGTAGAAAGTGCTTATGTAATAAATAGTCACTCAGTAGAATTAAATTTTCTTAATACAAAACTTGAGCAAACATTAAAGAAGTGGTATTATAATAATAATTTAAATGAAAATGATAAGTTAGAGGGAAAAGAACATAAAAGTAAGCAAGTAGAAAAAGCAACAATAGAAATTTGTTCAAAAAGTGATGCAATATCTAATATTTTTAAAAAAGTTAAAGATAAAGGAATTTTAGTAGAACCATTAAAGTATGATACTGAAAAAAGAACTTTTGTTAATGAATTTACAGAAAAGGAAAAAGAATTTGCAGATTATGTTAAAGAATATAGAGAGGCAAATAAAATGTATAAAAAAGATTTAGCAAAAGAACTTGGAATGGATGAGAGTACGTATATAAAATATGAAAATAAAAGATTGAAATTTCAAAATCAAGATATGGTTAATAAAATAATCAAAATATTAGGTATGAATGAAGAAAAAGTAAAAGTTCCAGAATATATAAAATTTTTAAATACTAATCCAAATGAAAAAATAAAACAATATATGAAAGAAAACAATTTAAATATAAGGCAATTTGCTAAAATAGTAAAAGTAAATGAAAACACAGTAGCTAGTTGGATAAATAAAGGAACTCAAATTTCAATACAAACATTTAATAAATTAAAAAAAATGGAAAAGAAACTAGAAATTAAAAAACAAAAAAACAAAGGAAATGAAATAGAACCTTAATAAAGAATGTATCTAATATATGAATTTTTTAAGATCTATATATGTTCTAGTTTAAAATGTTGGTTCGCACATAGGGGTACTTACCAGAACCAGAGATACCACAAAATACAGGAAATATAGCAAGAACTTGTGCAGCAACAGGGGCTAAATTGCATTTGATACATCCATTGGGATTTGACGTATCAGATAAGGCTGTTAAAAGGGCTGGGTTGGATTATTGGGATAAGGTAGAAATGGAGGAGCATAAATCATTAGATGCGTTTTTAGAAAAACATAAACCAGAAGAAAATGAAATGTTTTTTGTGACAACAAAGGGAAAACAGATTTATTCAGCTCCTAATTATAAAGATAAAGAGGAGATATTTTTGTTGTTTGGTAAGGAAACAAAAGGCTTACCAGAGAATTTGTTACATAAATATATCGATAAAACGATTCGCATTCCAATGAGACCGACATTAAGATCCTTAAATCTTGCTAATTCTGTTAATATTGTTGTATACGATGTTTATCGACAGAAAAATTTTGAGGGATTAGAAGAAATTAGTCGTTATTTTGATAAATAAAAAGTAGAAATTATAGAAAAAATGTCAAAAGATAGGAAGATTTGTAGAAAGGGTTGCAATTCTTCCTATTTGATGTTTTAATACTAATTAGTTTTCATATCTAGCAAAAAATACATCAAAAAATTTAATTCAAAATTTAATTCCAAATTAGTAACAAATTTTCCATAAAAAAGAACAAAAGACAAAAAAACAAATTTACCTATTTATCAAACTTGACAATGAAATAAAATTAAGATAAAATATAGGAGGAATCATATTGAAGGTTTTTACTTATGGACAATATATAAAATGTATTCATACATTAAGATTAAACGCGGTTATGCAATTAGCAGAAGAAAGTGCAAAATATAACTTAAATCAAGTGGAAAAAAAATATTCACATGATAAATTAATTAAAAACATATTACAGGATAAAGAAGAGGTTACACAATTTATTAATCAGTTTGTTGTACCAAGAGAAAAAGTTAAAGAGGAGGAATTAATTCGCTATACCAATAGTTATATTACTAAAAAATATAAATCAAAAGAAGCAGATTTAGTATATAAGCTAAAGAATCAAGAGATTTTTTTCTTAATTGAACATCAATCTACCATAGATTACAATATGCCCTACAGAATGTTAAATTACTGCTTAGATATTATGCAAGAATGGAGTCGAAATAAAAAGATTGGAAAAAATACAAGATATCCAATTATCGTTCCCATTGTTATTTACACAGGAAACCAAAAATGGAAAATGCCAAGAAATTTCCGAGAAAAACAAATTGGTGATTATGTGTTTGAAAGATATCAAATAGAGTTAGAATATAATTTTATTGATATTAACAAGCTTCCAAAACAGATGTTATTACAAAAAAATTCTATGTTTGGTTATATCATGTTTCTTGAAAAAGCGCAAAGTAGTGAGGAATTAGTTGAGAATTTAGAAATTATTATTCAATCCACTCAAAATAAAAAAATATTGGAAGAATTCGTTAATATTATAAGCTATTTATTGGAAGATACATTAGAAGAAGAAATACAGCAAAAATTATTAGAAAAAATAGAAAGAAAGGTAGGTGAAAAAGAGATGGATAGACTAGAAAGTTTAATAAACAAAATGAGGGCGGAAAATCATAGGCGTATACGAAAGGAAAGTCAAAAGGAAATTGCCAAAAATATGATGAGTATAAAGCTAGATGAAAAAATCATATTACAGACAACTAAAATTAAAAAAGAAGAATTAGAAAAAATAAAAGAAGAATTGGCAACAGCAGGATAAGCAAATTAGCAGACCAAACTAGGTCTGTTTTTTTATATTGTAAGAAAGTTTGTTACACATATAATCGTTGGCACAAAATCAAAGATTTTGACAACGATTTATCCTAGTAGGAGGAATTCGTTTTTTATATGGTAAGAACTCATTTTGTTAATTTAACATAAAATATATTAGGATAAATGACAAGGAGGAAAACAATGGAAAAAATACTAGAAGTGAAAAATGTAACCAAAAAATACCAAAACAAAGAAGGCGAAATACTAGCCATTCAAAATATCAATTTAAGAGTCAAAAAAGGAGAATTTGTAAGTATCATAGGGCCAAGTGGATGTGGAAAATCTACTCTTTTATCTATTATAGCAGGTCTAGAAGACAAAACATCAGGAGAAATCTACATAGAAGGAGAAAAAGTGGAAGGCATATCACCTAAAGTAGGTTATATGCTACAAAGAGACTGCTTATTAGAATGGAAAACCATATTAAGTAATACCATGTTTGGATTAGAAATAAAAGGAAAAAAGAACAAAGAAGCAAAAGCCTATGTAGAGGAATTATTGAAAAAATATGATTTATATGACTTTAAAGATAAATATCCATCTGAATTATCAGGAGGTATGAGACAAAGAGTAGCCCTTATTAGAACATTGGCAGTCAAACCCAAAATCTTATTATTAGATGAAGCTTTTTCAGCACTAGACTATCAAACTAGAATCATGGTGACCAATGATATTTATAACATTTTACGAAAGGAAGGAATTACTGCTCTTATGGTGACACATGACATTTCAGAAGCTATTAGCATGTCGGATCGAGTCGTTGTATTAAATGCTAGACCGGGAACCGTAAAGGATATTCATAAAATTGAATTTGATATGGAAAATAGAAATCCAATTAATTGTAGAGAAAAACCTACCTTTAGCCAATATTTCAATACTTTATGGAAGGAGCTAGGAGTCGATGAATAAACAACTAATTTCAAAAGAAAGAAAACAATATTTAAAAAATAAAAAATATAAACAATATATGGTATGGTTAACACAAATTGCCATATTAGTAGGATTTCTTGCTGTATGGGAGATACTAGCCAATCAAAAAATAATAGATAGTTTTATTATGAGCCAACCTAGTAGAATATGGGAAACTTTTACGAATCTAAGTTCCAATGATTTGATGAAACATATTGGCGTTACAGTATATGAAACTGTAGTTGGTTTTTTACTTGGTACTGGATTAGGTATTATCATTGCTATTATTCTATGGTGGTCAAATTTTCTATCAAAAGTGGCAGAGCCTTATTTGGTAGTATTAAATAGCTTACCAAAAGTGGCTTTGCGGACCAGTTATTATTATATGGGTGGGAGCAGGAATGCCAGCAATTATTGTAATGGCAGTGGCTATTGCTTTAATTGTAACAATTTTGGAAAATCTAAATGGATTTTTAAAAACAGACCAAGAAGTCATTAAAATGGCAAAAACTTTTAAAGCAAGCAAGTTTCAAATACTAACGAAGATTGTCATACCGGCTAATCTTTCTACCTTTATTAACTCATTAAAAGTCAATATAGGGCTTTCGTTAGTAGGCGTTATCTCGGGAGAATTTCTAGTGTCCAAGGCAGGACTGGGATATTTAATTGTCTATGGAGGGCAAGTGTTTAAATTAGACTTGGTTATGGCAAGTGTAATTATATTAGGTATTGTAGCTGGCATTATGTATGCAGCTGTACTATTCTTAGAAAAATTTATCCTACACGCAAAAAAATTTAAATAATGATTTTGAGATGGAGATGATTTTGGGGACGGAGGAAAAAATCATGATTCGTTTATATTAATAGTTAAATCAATATATCAAAAATCCATCACGATTTTTTCCTCCGTCCCCAAAATCATCTCCATCTTATAAAATTATGATAAAAGGAGGAAGAAATTTGAAAAAGAAATTTTTGATAATTGTAATTATAGTAATTCTTGCGATGTTATTTAGCATAGTAGGAACAATTATAAACCAGAGAAATAAAAATAATCAAGGTTTGAAGACAATAAAAGTAAATGAGGTAACCCGTTCTGTTTTCTATGCACCACAATATGTGGCTATTAATAATGGATATTTTAAAGAAAATGGAATGGATATAGAATTAACAACTGGGCAAGGAGCAGAAACACCCCTTCCATGAAGACAACATTTTCTAAAAAGGAAGAAACATTGAAAAATCAAGTAAAAGTAGAAAATTATCATGCTACTTATATATTTGACCTCCATTTTTCTTAAATTGCACTCTTATATAATGAAGGCGAAAATATAACATCATTAAAATGTTATATAGCCGATTTATGCCTAAAAGTTGTTAGTAAAAAATTAACTCAAATATTTGAATAACCTAAAATAATAGGCATACATTTAAAATAAGAGGTGTAAGATGCAGATAAACATTAATACAGGAAATAGCAAGAATTATATACATAATTTAGCATTTATAAAAGCTTTGTTAATTGAAGAAAGCATTGAAAAATTAGATATGAGTTATGAAGAAAAAATACAAGTAAAAAATGAAATTTTAGAATATTTACAAAATAATTAAGTAAATGATAGTAACTTAAAATAAATTATGCTATACTAAAAAAGAAGAAATTAAGGAGGATAAGTATGTGACTACAAAAATCTATTCTATTGAAGATATAAAAAATATGGTATATGAAATTTTAGCAAATACAGAAGTTGAAAAAGCCATATTATTTGGTTCTTATGCCAAGAATAAGCCCACTAAAAATAGTGATATAGATATATTAATTGATAGCAAAGGCAAAATAAGAGGGTTAAAATTTTTTGCTATAGTAGATAAAATAAGAGAAAAACTAGACAAAGAAGTTGATGTTATTGAAAAGACAGAAATTGATAAAAATTCAAAAATAGAAAAAGAAATAGAAAACACAGGAGTAGTCATTTATGAAAAGTAGAGATAAAATTAAGGTAACGTTAGAAATTAAGATAGTGTGTGAAGTAGTATAATTAAACAATGATTGAAAGGTAGAAATAAATGGAAAGAATAGCAATAATATCTGATATACATAGTAATATAACAGCTTTTAAAACAGTTTTGGAAGATATACATAATAGACGGAATAAAAAGAATTTTTTGTGCAGGAGATTTAGTTTTAAGAGGTTCTTCGCCATGTGAGGTTGTAGATATAGCAAGACAAGAATGTGAAGTTATTGTAAAAGGCAATGCTGATGAGGGCGCAATAAACGGAACTACAGATCATAAAATATGGCATAGAGAAAAGTTGGGAGAAGAAAGACTGAAATACTTAAATGAACTTCCAATGTATTATGACTTTTATATGAGTGGGAGCTTAATTAGAATGTTTCATGCTTCAAAAAATGATACTAATTTTAGAATTTTGGATTTTGACAATGTGGAAGATAAGATGACATTATTTGAAGATGAGAACGGAATAATTCCAGATATAATCTTATATGGTGATATTCATATACAATATATGCAGAAGTTTTTTAATAAAACACTTGTTAATGTTGGAAGTGTTGGAAATGTAGTAGAAAACTTAAATCATGATGAAAATATAAAAGATATGTCTGAAACTACACAAGCATATTATACAATATTAGAAGGCAATTTTGGAAGTAAAGATAGAAACTCTCTTTCTATACAATTTGTAAGACTACCTTATGATATAAATAAGGAGATAGAAATTGCAAAGAAAAATAGTAGTCCTAGTCTGGAAAATTATATATTAGAGTTGACAACAGGAATGTATAGAAGAAATAAAAATAAATGAGGGGAATAATGGAACGTATAGATGGATTTGTAGATTTAGAGACACTACTACAAAAAAATATAGAAGAATTAACTAAACAAGGGATAGTTCAAGAAGTTTCAATTAGTTCAAAAAAATTGAAATTCATTATTAAATTTAATAACAGTCAATATTATTTTAAAGAATGTTCATATCAAGAGGCTATTACAGAATTGCTCGTAAATGAGATGTTAGATAAAATTGGAATGCCAAATATAAAATATGATTTGGCTTATATAAATGGACATTATGGCGTTATTTCAAATGATTTTAAAAAACATGGAAGATTGTAATAAGAATAATGGATCAATTGTGTATAGTACATATATTAGATATATTACTATTGAATGAAGATAGGAATAAATCAAATTGGGTTATAGAAGAAGATGTGAACCAAGCAAGTTTAGTTCCTATGTTTGATCATGGAGAAGCTTTTAAAGATGAAAAATGGATGGCATTAAGTGTGGAACCGTTAAGTAAAAAAGATAGTCATACAGATATTTATATTGAATTAAAACAATTTCTTGATAGCTCAGCTTCATCTTATCATAAGGTGTTAATAGAATTAAAAAACAAGTTAAGTGTTGAAACTTTAAATATAGCTATCAATAATGCAGAAGAAAAAATTGGTACAAATTTAAATGAGGAAATTAAAAATAAAATTAAGGAGTTAAAAACGAAAAAGGCGAATGGATAGGCTTTATAGAAAGATTTGAATTAAATTTACAAATGTGATTTTTGCCTATGAATTTAACAAATATGGAAGAATTACTAAAATAAAAAATAGTAGTTCTTTTTTATAATTCAAGAACAATGTTTATACAAAAATATAGTATTAATATAAATATGTATAAAAATGTTGCAAAAAAATATAATAAAGTATATAATATAAATAGAATAAATAATAAAAAGAAGGTGAGAATATGAGTGATTATATTGAAAGAAGTATAGAAGAAAGACTTAATAAATTAGCAAAAGCATTTCCAGTTATAATGATTACAGGTTCGAGGCAAGTGGGAAAAACTACACTATTAAATAATATACAAAAACAAGAAAAAGGAAAAATAAATTATATATCTTTAGATAATTTATCAATAAGAGCATTAGCTATTGAAGAACCAGAAATATTTTTAGAAAGATATAAACCACCACTAATAATAGATGAATTCCAATATGCACCTAAATTATTATCTTATATCAAAATAATAGTAGATGAAAAAAGACAACAACATTTAGAAAATAAAGAAGTGGAAGCATCTGGATTATACTATTTAACAGGCTCACAAGTATTTCATACCATGAAAAATGTTAGTGAATCTTTAGCAGGGAGAGTTGGAATATTAGAACTATATCCATTATCAAATAGGGAAATAGAGAAGAAAAAGGATAAAATGTTTTTACCAATATATGAAGAACTTGAAAAAAGAGAAAAGACAAATAGATTAGAAGTTGATAAATTATATAAAAAAATAATAAAGGGAAGTTATCCAGAATTATATTCAAATCCCAACATAGAGCCAAAAGACTTTTTTGAAACTTATATAAAAACATATATAGAAAGAGATATAAGGGAACTTATTAATGTAAAAGATGAAACAAAATTTCTAAAATTTATTGAATCAATCGCAGTAAGAACAGGACAGGAATTAAACATAAATGACATATCAAATTCCATAGAAATAAACAATATGACAGCACAAAATTGGTTATCTATTTTAGTAAGTACAGGATTAGTGTATTTATTACAACCATATTCAAACAATAATGTATCTAGAATAGTAAAAAGACCTAAAATTTATTTTATGGATACTGGACTGGCTTGTTTTTTAGCAGGATATATGGACAGTATAACATTAGAAAGAAGTGCATTTAATGGCGCAATTTTAGAAACTTATGTTGTAACAGAAATTATTAAATCATTTTCAAACCAAGGTTTAGATAGCAGAAAATATTTATATTATTATAGAGATAATAATGGAAAAGAAATAGATTTAATTATTATCTATAATAATAAGGTATATCCGTTAGAAATAAAGAAAAGCTATAACCCAGGAAAACAAGCAGTAAAGAATTTTGATGTTACACAAAAATTTGGAATGGAAATAGGAAATGGTGGAGTAATATGTTTAACAAAAGATATATTTCCAATTGATAAAGATAATAATTTAATACCAATTGAATTACTTTAGAAATAATAAAACAAAGAATTACTAAAATAAAAAATAGTAGTTCTTTTTTTATTGCTTTAAAGTATGTAAAACAAAATAACAGAATAAATTTTAATATAAGTTAAGCAAGGGGGAAAAATGAAGAAAAAACTTAGAATAGCCATATATTCAAGAAAATCAAAATATTCAGAAAAAGGAGATTCCATAGGAAATCAAATAGAACTAGCCAAAGAATATATCAAAAAGAACTATCCAGAAAATGAATATGAAATACAAACTACCATATTTGAAGACGAAGGATTTTCAGGAGGAAATATAGAAAGACCAAAATTCAAACAATTTTTAGAACAAGAAAAAGAAGAACCTTTTGATATATTAATTAGTTATAGGTTAGACAGAATCAGTAGAAATATAGCCGATTTTTCTAGTTTAATGAATGAATTAAACAAACTAAATACAAGTTTTATATCCATAAAAGAGCAGTTTGACACAACAACACCAATGGGAAGAGCCATGATGTACATAGCATCTGTATTTGCACAACTAGAAAGAGAAGTCATAGCAGAAAGAATAAGAGACAATATGTTAGAACTTGCCAAAACAGGAAGATGGTTAGGAGGAGATACACCACTTGGATTTGATTCAGAAAAAGTCGAAATAATGCAAATAACAGAAGAAAATACAAGTTCAAATACAGTAGAAAAGAAAAACAAAAAAGCTTATAAATTAAAAATAAATGAAGAAGAAAAGCAAAAAGTACAACTAATTTTTAGAAAATACTTAGAATGCAAATCTTTAGCAGGATTAGAATATTACCTATTAAAAAATAAAATCTATACTAGAAAAGGCAAAGAATTTAGAAAATACTCATTAAAAAACATACTTACTAATCCAGTATATAGTCAAAATGATCATGTCATCTTACAATATTTTAAGAATAGAGGTCAAAACATATATGCAGAGCAAGATGGAAGGCAAAAGTTTGATGGAAAATATGGAATTATTGCTTACAATAAAACAGATAATAACAAAAAAGATAGACCATTAAAAGATTGGATTATAGCAGTTGGATTGCATAAAGGATATGTAACAGGAAAAGAGTGGGTACAAGTACAAGAATTATTAGAAAAAAACAAAGATAAATCTTATCGAGCAAGTGCCAATCCTACCAATGAAACAATATTCTCTGGAATATTACGATGTAAAAAATGTGGTAATAAGATGATACCAAAATCAAACAGAAAAAATAAAGATGGAACAACAACCTATTATTATGTTTGTAGAGAAAAAGACAGAACAAGGAGAATAAATTGTAATTCTCATAATGTAAAAGGAAATGAATTAGATAATAATTTTATTAAAATTTTAAAAGACATATTTGTACCAAATTCAGCAGTTTGTCAAGAATTAAAAAATATGGCATTTAATAGCAATCAAAAAGAAGATATAACAGCAGAAATGGAAACACTAAAAAAAGAATATGAGAAAAACGAAAAGGAAATCAAAGATTTAGCTGAAAAAGTAAAATACATTGATATTTCTGTAATTAGCATTATCAATCAAGAATTAATAAAAGCACAAAATAAAAAAGAAGAATTAAAAAATAAAATTGATGTTTTGGAACATTCAAAAAGTGAAAACAAGAAGATGAACACAAAGTTAAGCAAAGGTTCAAAATACATATTAAATATCATAGACAATTGCTTTGATATATTTGAAACCTTTGACTTGAAATCTAAAAAAGACATTCTAAACTTATTGATAGAAAGTGCTTATGGAGAAGGAGACACGATTGAAATTAACTTATTAAATACCAAAATAGCAGAAAATCAAAAGAAAATGCTGTGTAGTCAAAGTTTTGTAAATAGCTGTAACATTTTGAATTTAGGTACACAAAAGACTAGCCATAATGTGTTGTCATCAGAAAAGGGGAGCAGATGCTGTAATGACAGCTGTGATTGCTAACCAATGTGATATTGGATTTGCAGGTCCAGAAGCTTCTATTTATGTTTATAATGAAGGGAAAGAAGATTATACGCAAGTATTTGCGCAAATGACCAAAAAAGACGGTTCTTTTTTAGTAGCTAGAAATCAAACAGAAAATTTTAGTTGGCAAGACGTAAAAGGAAAAATGGTTATTCCAGGAAGAAAAGGTGGAGTACCATACATGACACTAGAGTATGTATTAAAGAAGAATGGAATTGACCCACAAAAAGATACCACTTTAGATGATAGTATTAAATTCGATTTAATGGCAGGAGCTTTTGCCAGTGGAAATGCTGACTATGTCACGCTATTTGAGCCAACAGCATCTATGACACAAGAACAACAAAAAGGATATATTGTAGCATCTGTGGGAGAAGCAGCAGGAGAAATTCCATACACAGCATACTTTGCTAAAAAAAGTTATATAGAAAATAATCAAGACACCATTCAGAAATTTACAAATGCTGTTTATAAAGGACAACAATGGGTGAAAGAGCACGATAGTAAAGAAATAGCAGAAGTAATTAAAAGCTTTTTCCCAGATACAGAGGTAGAGATGTTAGCAAAAGCCATTCAAAGTTATAAAGATATTGATGCATGGAATGATACACCAGTATTAAAACAAGAAGTTTTTGAAAGACTAGAAGAAGTTATGATAATGGCAGGAGAATTGAAAGAAAATGCACCTTATGACAAAATTGTAAATAATCAATATGCTGAAAAAGCAATGAAATAAGAATGAAAAGATTGCCAAGAGGGAAGGACCTTTTTGGCAATCTTTAAAATAATCAATAAAATTTTACATATAAATTCAAAAAATTATATTGACAAATGGAACTCATAGTGTTATATTTACCCATGAAAAGGAAGTGATAATATGGATATTGATTATAAGATTATAGGACAAAGAATAAGGGAAGAAAGGAAAAAAAGAGGCTGGTCACAAGAAAGGTTATCAGAAGAAATTGACGTAACAACAGTGTATATTAGTAGAGTAGAAAGAGGTTCTTCACAAATAAACTTAAAAAGATTAGCTCAAATAAGTAGAGTATTAGGAACAAGTGTAGAATATTTAATTGGAGGGACTATTACAAAAGCACCTAACTATTTAGATAAGGAATTATATGAAACTTTAATTAATTGTACACCTGCGAAACAACGCTTAATCTATAATATAGCTCAAATTGTGTCAAATGCTAAGTTTGTATGATAAAATCGCTATTTAGTCTAATGTTGTTAATAAAAAATAGATAAACTTTTTAGCTGAAACATTTTAGGCTTGAGTAATTGTGACAAATTTCTTTACAAAAAGCCAAAAATAGTATAAACTTATTCTAGTTCAGTCTTACCGAGATAAGTCAAAAAAAGATAAAATTGAACAACGAATAAATTTACAAAAGGTGATAATAGATGTATTTAAAAAGACTAGAATTACAAGGATTTAAGTCATTTGCAGACAAAACCGTACTAGAATTCAGACCAGGTATAACAGGAGTCATTGGACCAAATGGTTCTGGAAAAAGTAATATATCAGATGCCATACGATGGATTTTGCGGAGAGCAAAGTATGAAGTCATTAAGAGGAACGAAATCCTTAGATATTATATTTGCAGGAACACAAAATAGAAAGTCTCTAGGATTTGCGGAGGCTTCTTTAATATTTGATAATACAGATGGAGCATTACCGATTGAATATACGGAAGTAACGGTAACGAGAAAGATATATCGAAGCGGAGAAACTGGCTATTTCATTAATAAAGTAGCATGTAGATTGAAAGATGTATTAGAACTATTTATGGACACAGGAATCGGAAAAGATGGTTATTCTATTATTGGACAAGGCAAAATTGATGAAATATTAAGCAATAAATCAGAAGATAGAAGACATATCTTTGAAGAAGCGGCAGGGATTGTGAAATTTAGAGCGAGAAAAGAAGAAAGCGAGAAAAAATTAGAAAGAACAAAACTAAATCTACTTCGTATCAATGATATTTTAGCAGAAATTGAAAGTACTATCGAACCATTAAAAGCACAAGCAGAAAAAGCAAAAAAATATCTAAACTTAAAAGAGGAATTAAAAAGTATTGAAATAGGGCTATTCTTATATAACATTGGAAAATATAAAACTAGTTTAGAGGAAATTGTAAAGGATGAAGAAATTTACAACTCTCAATGCACAGAAGAGGAAGAAAAACTAGAAAGAATTAAACAATTAAAAGAAGAATTAAAAACACAAGTAGAAGAAATAACGAATCAAATCGAAGAAATGTCAAACTTGGGGTTTGCCAGCCAAAAGGAAATTGAGATGTTACATTCGGATATCAATGTAGCCAATACTAGAATTCACAATAACCAAGAAAACAAAGAAAGATTTGAAAAAGAAATACAAGAAGCTACGTTAAAGCAACAAGAATTAGAAGAAGAAAGGAAGCAAAGGGAAGAAAAAAAGGTTAATTTAAAGAAAAACAAAGAAAAATTTGAAAAAGAATTACAAGAAAAAGAAAAAGAATTAGCTAAAATAACCCAAAAATTATCAAGCAAAGAGCTAGAAATAGAAGGCTACAAAGCACAAGTAGAAAAAAATACAGACCGAAAATATGAGTTACAAGCAGATAGCCATACACAAGATATTAACTATGAAAACTACGAAAAGAGACAACATCAAATTAAAACAGAAATCACCAATTACATATCAGAATTAGATAGTACAAGACTGAAAAAAGATGAAATCGCAAAAGAATTTTACGAGATTGATAGTAAGAGAAATAAAGTTGTAAAATCGATGGAAGAAATCCAAGCAATAAAAGAAGAAGCGGACCAAAAAATAGAGAACTATCAAAATAGCATTCATGCTTATCAAAGTGAAATGAGAATTAAGGAATCAAAATTAAAATTCTTAATCGAAACCGAAAAAGAAAAAGAGGGATATATCAAAAGTGTAAAATCCCTTTTAAAAGATTGTGAAACCATAAAAGACTTAGGAAAAGGAATGCATGGGGTATTAGCCAATGTCATTGAAGTGCCAGAAGAATACCAAACAGCGATTGAAATGTGTTTAGGAGCAAGCTTACAAAATATTGTAACAGAGACAGAAACCGATGCGAAAAAATTAGTAGAGCATTTAAGAAAAAATAATTTGGGAAGAGCTTCTTTTTTACCAATTGCATCGGTTAGAGGGAAAAAATTAGACAAAATCAAAGGGAATGAAAAAGGCTTGATTGGTATTGCTTCAGACCTAATCAAATACCACAAAAAATATGAACAAATTGTAATTAGTTTGTTAGGAAGAACGGTTATTGTAGATAACATGGACACAGCCATTCAAGTGGCAAAACAAAATGGTTATTCCTTCCGTATTATTACTTTAGAAGGAGATGTTATCAATGCTTCTGGTAGTATTACAGGAGGTTCGGTAGCGAAAAAAACAGTCAATATTCTAGGAAGAGGAAGAGAAATTGAAAAACTAGAAAAAGACATCAAAAAATTAAACACTAAGATTGAGCAAATGGAAAAAGAGAAAAAGGACTACGAAGATTCTATCGAAGAGACCTTAGAAAATGCGACTAGTTTAGAAAAGGAATTGCAAGAAATTGACATTACGTATGCAACAGAAAAACAAAAAGTAGTAGCCATAGATGAGAATATTGCTAGAATTCAAACTCGTTTAAACAAATTAAAAGAAGAACAGGAAAACTTAGAAAAGCAGAAACAAGAAGCAACTGTAAACAAAGAAAATATCAATCAAAAAATACAACAATTGACAGAAGAGACTGAAAAGTTAACCACCATTATTTCTGAATTTGTAGAATTAAATAAGGACAACCAAAAATATGTAGATGATTTGAATTTTGATATTACCAATTTGAAAATTTCCGTTTCTTCTTTTGACGAAAGTGAAGCATCGATGGAAGAAATACAAGAAAGAATTAAACAAGAAATTGAAACAGCTAACAAAAGTATTGCCAATAAAAAAGAACAAATTGAGCAAATTATTCATGATAATTTTGAATTGGAAGAATCCATTGAGGAAATTAAGGATAAAATTGCTAACATTAAAAAAGATGTACAAAATAGTGGAACTAAAATTGAAAAATTAAAGCAAGAAAGAACCGATAAAAACGAGAAACTATCGAAACAAGAAGAAGAAATTACGAGCAAATTTAAAACGATAGAAGATTTAAAAGCACAAATTGTAAAAATTGATGTCAAAAAGACAAAACTAGAAGATGATATTAATGCGATTATTAATAAGATGTGGGAAGAATATGAATTAACACCAAACCAAGTGGGAGAATATGAAAAGCCTGATAATGTATCTCTTACCCAGAAAAAAGTAAATGGTTTACGAACAGAAATCAAAGAATTGGGAAGTGTTAATGTAGATTCGATTGAAGAATATAAGGCAATGAAGGAGAGATATGACTTTATGTGTGAACAAAGAGTAGATTTAGAAGACACCATGAATAAGTTGAGAAAAATCATTGCAGAAATGACTACTACCATGAAGGAGCAATTTAAAACACAATTTGCTATCATCAACAAAAATTTTGAGGAAGTGTTCCAGGAATTGTTTGGTGGAGGAAATGCTTCTTTAAAACTAGAAGATGAGGAAAATATCTTAGAATGTGGTATTGATATTCATGTACAACCACCAGGAAAGAAATTACAAAATATGATGCTACTATCTGGTGGAGAGAAAGCATTTACAGCAATTGCTTTGCTATTTGCCATTTTAAAAATCAATCCAGCTCCATTCTGCGTATTAGACGAAATTGAGGCAGCACTTGACGATGTAAATGTATATCGATTTGCTGAATATTTAAAGAAGTTTTCGAAGGATACACAATTCTTAGTGATTACCCATAGAAAAGGTACGATGGAGGCGGCAGATACTGTATATGGTGTGACAATGGAGGAGAATGGTATTTCAAAGTTATTGTCTATGAAATTGGGGTAGATGAAATGTAAAATATAAGGAAGAACCAATTAAATGAAGACCAGCTTACAACATTTGCATGTTATAAGCTGGTCTTTTGAGGAATTATGCAATCCTATTGATTACATGCTGGCAACTACTCAATAATGAGACTGGCTGTCTTGTTTGTGAAAAAAAGACAGAAGCCTCCTTATTGGTAGAACCTTTTGCTAACCAATTAAGATGGTCAACAGTGTCTTTCAAGCCACTTGGACTAACAGAAATTGTAAGTCCTCTGCCATTATGAAGAATCATAATGTCCTCCTTTTATTTATTTACCAGATAAAAAAACATCTGGTAATGGTTGAGATAGGAATTGAACCTATAACCTTGAAACTTCATTCCAACGCTCTGCCATTTGAGCTACTCAACCTAGCAATAAGACATATATTTATCATAACATAAAATTAGCAAAAGGTCAAAAAACAAATCGCAATAATCCTATAAAAATCAATAAAATACCGGAAATAATAGACCAAGTATTATCTGGCAAATGACTTAGTTGGTAAAGTTTTTTTCCAAGTATATAGCCCATATTTAAAAATACGAGTTGAAAAATAGAAATAAACAAAGGAAAAAGCAAAGGACTTACTCCAATCATACTACCTCCCATACCAATGCAAAAACAATCCAAAGAAAGAGCAACACCCAAAAATAGAGCTTCTTTACTATCAATTGAATTAGAGGAATCCAAATCAGAAGAAGAAGGATTTTTAATAATTTTAATGGTAATTCCTAAAAAATCAATAAAAAAATGATAGACTTTTTCGTCTTTTTTATTGATTTTATGTTTGATTTCTTTTTTATGAATTGCTTGAAAGCAAATAAATCCACCCATAGCAATTAAAATGATATTTCCCATTAATTTAGTTACAAAATCAGAAAAAATATTTTTTATCACATCGCCAAACCAAATGGCCAGAATGGAAATCGAGAACGAAATTACAAATAACACAACTTTTCCCATATAAGAAATCCTAGTATTTTTAATTCCATATGTAATTCCAATACCAAGAGAGTCGATGCTACTAGAAAGTGCTAAAACTAGCGAATTGATTAACATAAAAACACCTCCTAAAGTATCATATGTCGAAAAAAGAAATTTGTTATCATTATTTTTTTATCATAAAACTAGTACAAGCCACATAGAATTTATCAAGAAACAAAAAAGAGGGAAAGAGGGACGTTCCTTAAAATCCCTAAAAGAGGGAATAGAGGGACACTCCTTTGGAAAAGAATGATTGAAAGGACTGTCCCCCAAATCCCTAAAAAAGGGATTTTAAGGAACGTCCCTCTTTCCCTTCACAAAGGAGAGAAGATTATGTGGGAAACTTTAAGAAAAGAAGAAGTTCTAAAAAAATTAGGAACGGACAGAAAAGAAGGACTAAGTGAAGAAGCAGTCAAAAAAAGACAACAAGAATATGGGAAAAACAAATTAAAAGACAAGCCGAAAGAAAGTATTTTTATGAAATTTATCAAACAATTCAATGACTTTATGATTATCATTCTAATTATTGCATCTATTGTTTCAGCTGTTATTTCCAATATACAGGGAGAAAACGATTACATAGACTCGATTATCATCATAGCCATTGTCGTTTTAAATGCTATTATGGGAGTGATACAAGAAGCCAAAGCAGAAAAGTCGATAGAAGCTTTGCAAGAAATGACACCTATGAAAGCAAAAGTCATAAGAGAGGGCATTACCAAGGACATTCATGCAGATGAAATCGTACCAGGTGATATTATTCTATTAGAGGCAGGGAACTATGTGCCGGCCGATAGTAGAATTTTAGAAAGTTTTAATCTAAAGATAGAAGAGTCTAGCTTAACAGGAGAAACCGAGCCAGTACTAAAAGATGCTGATAAAATTTGCAAACCAGATATTCCATTAGGAGACAGAAATAATATGGCATTTATGGCAAGCATTGTAGTGAATGGACATGGAAAAGGGGTTGTAACGGAAACAGGAATGAACACAAAAGTTGGTAAAATTGCCAATATGATAATAGAAGATGAAGCACCAGAAACACCAATTCAGAGAAAATTAGCGCAAGTAGGAAAAATATTAGGAATGGTATGTTTGGTTATTTGTTTTATCATTTTTGGAATAGGACTTATCAAAAATATCGACCCAATTGAAATGTTTATGACTTCAGTGGGGTTAGCTGTAGCAGCAATACCAGAGGGACTACCTGCTATTGTAACCATTATGCTATCCATTGGCGTTACTAAAATGGCAAAAAAGAATAGTATCATTAGAAAATTGCCAGCAGTAGAAACCTTAGGAAGTTCTTCTGTCATTTGTTCCGATAAAACGGGAACTTTAACACAAAATAAAATGAGAGTAGTAGAAATCCTTAGCGAAGATGTCAATTTAGCAAGAGAACTTAGCTGTATGTGTACGGATTGTCATCTTTTATATCAGGAAGGAAAACTAGAAGTAAGTGGTGAGCCAACAGAGGCGGCTATTGTAAAAGAAAGTTTTCACAATGGCAAAGATAAAAACCAATTGTATCAAACTATGCCGAGAGTCAATGAAATCCCCTTTGATTCCAGTCGAAAAATGATGACTACCATCCATAAAATAGGGAATAAATATAGAATTATTACAAAAGGAGCACCAGATGTTCTTTTAGAAAGATGTCAAAAGCAAATCAAGGGAAGATTAGGGCAAAATTCTATTATACAAAAGGCACAGATACAAAAAGAAAATGAAAAAATGGCACAAAAAGCTTTAAGAGTGATAGCAGTGGGCTATAAAGATTTAGATTCTTTGCCACAAAAAATTGATACCAATACCATTGAAAGCAACTTAATCTTTGTAGGATTAATTGGTATGATAGACCCACCAAGAGAAGGGGTAAAAGAAGCGGTAAAAACTTGTAAAAAAGCAGGAATCAAAACGGTTATGATAACAGGTGACCATATAGCCACAGCAAAGGCAATAGCAAAAGAGTTGAACATTTTGAATGCGAAAGATAAAGCCATCACAGGGCAAGAATTAGATAAAATATCACAGAGAGAATTACAAAAGAACATAGCGGATTATGCGGTATTTGCAAGGGTTACACCAGAACACAAAGTAAGAATCGTCAAAGCGTGGCAAAGCACAGGAGCAGTGGTAGCCATGACAGGAGATGGCGTAAATGACAGTCCTGCTTTAAAAAATGCAGATATTGGAATCGCAATGGGAAGGAATGGAACAGATGTGGCCAAAAATGCAGCAGATATGGTGTTAGCGGATGATAATTTTGTAACCATTGTAGAAGCCGTAAAACAGGGAAGAAATATTTATGATAATATCAAAAAAGCGATTCATTTCTTAATCGCTACCAATATAGGGGAAATTGTAACCATATTTATGGGACTGGTATTAGGATTAAAATCACCTTTACTTGCGATTCAATTATTATGGATTAATTTGGTAACTGATTCTCTACCAGCTATTGCAATTGGTTTAGAACCACCAGAAAAAGACATTATGAATCGAAAACCAGTGAGCCGTCAAAAAGGAATTTTTGCAGATGGCTTATGGAATAAAATTGTAGTAGAAGGGGTTATGATTGGCATGTTGACACTAGTTGCTTTTAGTTTAGGAAATAAATTTTTTGGGCTAGAAGTAGGAAGAACGATGGCATTTCTTTGTATGGGACTACTAGAACTCGTCCACAGTTTTAATATAAAAAGTGAACAATCTATCTTTAAAATAGGTATTCTAGAAAATAAATTTTTAATTGGAAGTTTTATCATTGGAACCCTTGTACAAATATCAGTTGTACTGATACCAGCATTAGCAGAAATTTTCAAATTAATTCCGCTAAATCAAATCCAATGGATGATTACCATTATCATTTCTTTGTTACCAATTCCGATTATGGAATTACAGAAAAAGTTAAATGAGTCAAAGGGTAAGAATATAATTTATGAAGAAAAAATAAGTGCCATGTCTATGGCGAAAAAAATATAAAATGGAGGTACTTTTATTTTTAAAATAAGAGTACCTCCATTTAAACTATTTTCTAATAAATTTAATGATTTCATCATCTGGGACATTTAAAGTTTTTACGATTTTTTTGAAGGTAGAAATTCTTGTATTCTCTTCATTGTATTCAAGCCTTTGTAATTGACGCCAACTAATGCCAATTTCTTCAGCAAGTTCTTCTTGTGATAAATTTCTTGTTAAGCGGTACTGTCTAATCATTTTCTAACCTCCAGTATTATTTTTGTTATTATATTACAGCAGGGGTTAAAAAAGAACGACATTTTTGTCGTTACATATTGACTTTGATTTTGAAAAGATATAAAATAATCTTGAAATACGACAAAAATGTCGTGTATATTTTAAAACATAAGAGAGAATAATAAAAATAAAAGGAGTTTTTTATGAAAAAACAAACAAACAAAAGCAAGCAAGAAAAAGGTATCACATTAATTGCATTAGTACTAACCATTATCATATTAATAA
>CAOJZE010000002.1 GCA_948466095.1 uncultured Clostridium sp. | reverse complement strand
CTCCGAGCTCATCTTCGAGCCCTGCTCCGAGCTCATCTTCGAGCCCTGCTCCGAGCTCATCTTCGAGCCCTGCTCCGAGCTCATCTTCGAGCCCTGCTCCGAGCTCATCTTCGAGCCCTGCTCCGAGCTCATCTTCGAGCCCTGCTCCGAGTCCATCGGTAACACCAGAGAAAAAATTTCACACTGTAACACTTAATGGATTCGAAATCATTCGTTATACAGAAGGGAGCATCGATTCACAAGGTCGTGTATCTGAAAATACACACCTTTACGTAAAAGCGATCGTCCCCTTGGGGCAGAATTTTGTCAACGCTACCAACGAAAAGGAAGAAATCGTTTCAACTGAAGAGTTGTACGATTTTCGAGTAAAAGGTCCTACGACTCTGACAGCAAATTTCTCTAGACAACCTTCGGAAAAGCAACCTATTGTTCATTTTTCAGGAAATGGCTATAAAATTTTTCCAGAGATAAAAACCGTTAGGTTGTTCATCTCTATAGAAATTCCCGAGGGCTGGCAAAAGGTAGAGTACGGATTTGTCTACTCCTCTGAAAAATTATCGGCGGACCAGATGGTCCTTGGAGTAGCAAAAAAAATCATCGATGAAAGTTCCAGCACAATCGGCTCAGCAGACTTTACCTACGATGCCCGATTTAACAATCAGGCTCTCTGGGATGCTGGCGAATATCGCTATTTCAGACCGTTTGGCATTGTAAAAGACAAGGATGGAAACGCGAAAACAATTTATGGTTCCATTTTGTCTGTACAATTAACAGAGTAGCAGACCACCACTCCTACACTTACTGTGTAGGCGACAGAGTTAATTCATTTCATATATAAACCTAAAAGCAGGTCTTTCCTGCTTTTTGGGTTTTACATTTCTTGTACATAACCTCAAAACGCTTGAAGCCAAAGGAAAAAATGTAAATTTTACATAAATCAGTTGACAAAATGAGTTGCTTTTGTTATAATATAAATATAGGATTAGTAAAATTAGGAGGTAATATAAATGGGAACAAATTATGATGGCTTAGATTCAGTAATTCTACCAATGATAGCATCTAATGCAAAATCAACACCAAGCCGTGAAGACAATTATGGAAGTGGCGATTTAGACTAAATTGATAATTTTACAAATCACTTGAGATAGAGTAAAGCTCTGTCTCATTTTTCTATAAAATAAATAGTAAAAATCAAAGAAAAGATAGACAAACAGAAGCATTATATAGTAAAATAAATAAGAAATAAAATAAAAAATTCAAAAGAGGTAAATATGAAATATAAAATAGCAGACCTAATCGTAGAATTCAATGCTAAATTTGATACAACAAAAAAAAGATCCCAAAAATATATCTATGACGAAAATACAGAAAGAGACTTTAGAATTACCGTTAGAGACGAAGCAATCCAGAAAGAGCAAAAATTTGATGAACTACTATCAGATGACCTTGCAGAATACATGATCATGGGAACTACTTTTTATAAAGGTTTACTAAATTACAGCGGATGTCTTCTACATGCATCAGCAGTTGTAATCGATGATGAAGCCTATCTATTTTCTGCCAATTGCGGAACTGGAAAATCTACCCATACATCCTTATGGTTAAAATATCTAAGTGAAAAAAATCCATACATATTGAATGATGATAAACCTGCTATTAGAATTATGGAAGATGGTATTTATGCTTATGGCACACCTTTTTCAGGAAAACATGATATCAGTAAAAACACCAGAGCAAAAATAAAAGGAATTTGTTTTATTGAGCAAGCAACAAAAAACTCTATCAAAAAAATAGAGCCAAAAGAAGCAGTTCCTTTATTTTTTGAACAAACAGTAAAAAGACTAACAAAAGAACAAATGTTGAAATTATTGGATATTATAGATATTATATTAAAAGAAATTCCTATTTATAAATTATGCTGTAATATAAGCGAAGAAGCAGTAAAATTATCCTATAATATCATGAGAGGAGTCGATACCAATGAAAATTAAAGAAGGATTTGTAACCAGAGAAATTGCAGACACCATTGTTGCTGTTCCTACAGGTAAATTAGTAAACGAATTTCAAGGAATGATACAATTAACGGATTCTTCCAAATTTGTATGGGACCTCTTACAAGAAAATACAACTATAGAAGAAATTACAGACAAGTTATCAAAAAAATATAATACTGACATCAATACGATTAAAGGAGATGTAGAGAAATTTATCAATAAATTAAAATCTTTTAATCTGATTGAAGAATAGCAACAAATGATAATGTAAATGAAAGGATTAGAAAATTGAAAGATACCAAAACCATAAAATGGATTTTTAATAAAACAAAATCAAATCTTCTAAACTTTATATTATTAAACATAATCAATATCATATACTCGTTTTTAAGCATATATTCCATATTAATCTCTAAAAATCTAATTGATGCCGCAACAAATGGTACTAGTACAAAATTAAAAGCCTATATCATGCAATTAATTTTGGTAGCCATCTTAGCCATTACCTTAAGAGCCATACTAGCTTCTATTGATGCTGTTACAAGAGCCAAATTAGAAATGAATTTCAAGCAAAACATATTGGAAACTATCTTAAAACGAAATTACGAAAAAATAACCAAATTTCATAGTGGAGACTTAATGACTCGTATTGTTTCAGACGTTGACATTATCATCGATACGTTAGTCTCCTTAATTCCTAGTATATTATCTATGATTACCAGTCTTATTTGTGCCATTATCTTGTTATTTCAGATTAGCCAGCAATTTGTGGGAATTTTATTACTAGGTGGTATTTTTTTATTTGTTGTCATTAATTTATTGAAACCATACTTAAAAAACATTCATAAAAAAGTACAAGAAGCAAATGGTAATGTTCGTTTATTTTTTAAGGAGGTATTCGAAAATATTCTTGTCATTAAAATCTTTCAGGCGGAAAACCCTATTTTAAAAAAATGTGACGAATTACAACATAAAAAATATGATATTCAAATGAAACAAAGAAGCTTATCCATTGCATCCCATACCGGACTAAACACAATTTTTCAAATCGTCTACATTTATGCGTTAGTATGGAGTGCTTACCATTTATTTAAGAAAAACATTACCGTAGGGGGACTTACCTCAATTGTTCAATTAGTAACACAAATCCAAGTTCCCATTATCAGTCTTTCTCGATGTGTTCAAAATATATTTAATATGATAGGTTCCGCAGAAAGAATCATAGAACTAGAAAATATTGAAAAAGACGTTATCGTAGATGAAATAGATAGTAATCAATTATATGATAATTTAGATAGCATTGTCGTAGAAAATGTTGATTTCACTTATAAAAATAAGAAAATTTTCAAACAAATTAATTTAACAGTAACAAAAGGCGAAAACATTGTTATCTATGGAGAATCTGGAATTGGAAAAAGTACTTTATTAAAATTAATTTTAGGAATTATCAAAAATGATACTGGACATATTTATTTTAAATTAAAAGATGGTAACAAACAACCCATTCATGTAGATACCAGAAATATGTTTTCTTATGTACCACAAGGGAAATTAATTTTAAGTGGTAGCATTCGAGAAAATATAACTTTTGTTAATCCAAATATTTCTAATGATGATTTAGATAAGGCACTAGAGATAAGCTGTTGTAAATCTTTTATTGACCAGTTAGAGCATGGATTAGATACAAAAATTGGGGAAAGAGGTAGAGGACTGTCAGAAGGACAACTACAAAGAATTGCGATTGCAAGAGCTATTGCTAGTAAAGCTCCTATTCTAATTTTAGATGAGATTACCTCTAGCTTAGACAGCAAAACGGAGGAAGCTGTCATTCAAAATATAAAAAATATGAAAGATATCACTTGTATTATTGTTACCCATCGAAACAGCGTGTCCAAACTTTGTGATAAAGAGTATATCGTAGAAGATAAAAATATAAGAGAAAAGGATAAAACAAATGAAGGAAGCTAAAAGTTTATTAGAAATTGTAAAATGTTTTTTATTAGAAAAAGATTGTACCCTAGATTATGATATAGAAGAAAAAAAGCTATACCAATTAGCAAAAGTGAATCAACTTAGTAATTTTTTAGAAAACTGGGCTCAAAAAAATAGTAAATCCGAAGCCATACGAAATCAAATAGCACAAGATTATAGTGCTCAAATTGTAAAAGATACGAATCAAACGATTGAAATCGAAAAAATATTAAATGCATTTGAGGAAAATCATATCAAAACATTAATCGTAAAAGGGGCTGTCATAAAAGATATTTATCCTCAAAATTATATGAGACAAATGTGTGATATTGATATTTTAGTTGAGCATGACGATTTTAAAAAGGCATCAAAAATCATGAAAAGTATGGGGTATCAAAAATATTATAACTACGAAAAACATTTGATTTTTACCAAAGACCCTTTTATTATTGTAGAATTACATAGGAAACTGATTTTAAAAAAAGATGTGATAGGATATGAGTATTTTAATGATATTTGGCCTTTATGTGTCAAATATCAGAATTATGAAAATATTTATCAATTAGATACCAATCATGCTTATGTATTTTGTATTCTTCATTTGTTAACACATTTTAAATTTACTGGAATTAAAGCCAAAGATATTTTAGATGTGTATTTATATCTTGAAACTTATAAGGATACTTTAAATTATGATTTGTTGGATAAAATATTTAGGGATTTTGGCATACAAGATTTTGCCCAAAATATTAAAAATATAGCTTATAAATGGTTTGGAACAGACAAAATGGATGATTTTGATGAGATAGAGTCTTTTATCCTAAAGGGTAGCAATCTTATGAATAGAGTCAATTATTCGATTGGAGAAAATGATGGAAAATTTAAGTTTTTGCTTCAATTATTATTTCCTAATATGGAAATTATGCAAGAAAAGTTCCCTGTTTTAAAAAAGGTTCCACTTTTGTTGCCTGCTATGTGGATAACTAGAATTGGTAAAGATGTTTTTTCAAAAGAAAACTCTTTAAAAACAAGATTTACTACTATAAAGTTGATTCAAGAAGCTGATAAACAAGAAATACAGAATATTAAGGATATTTATCAAAAATTAGGAATAAAGTAATGATAAAAACCTATATAAATTTAACTTTATATAGGTTTTTTGGTGAGCCATAGAGGATTCGAACCTCCGACCGTCAGATTAAGAGTCTGCTGCTCTACCAACTGAGCTAATGGCCCTTATATGTATTTCAAACTTTTCTAATTATATTATCTTTTCTCTTTCTTGTCAAGACATTTTTCACTTTAAAAACCTTTAGAATTTCATTACTATTTGAATACAGTAACTTTTTCTAAAGGTTTTTATTGTTTTAATTCTTTACGTTTTCTTTTGGTTTGTTATTTTCTTTATTCTGATTCGTATTCGAATTTGGTTTTTCTACAGAGTTGTTTTGTGGCGTTTTTTTATCAGGTGATACAGATGGCTTTACTGTTGTCCCATTAGGCTGATTATTGGTAGTATTAGGATTTGGATTCGGTGTTGTAGGTTGCTCTGTTTGAGGAGCTTCTTTCTTCGTCGATTTTATGATAACTCTGTTCATAGCATCGTAGGTATCTTTTGAAAGCAATGTACTAGATACTACTTTTCCATTTAACATCTTAGTGATATACGTTTCTGTTTTTAAACCATTAACACCCTTTTTCTTTATTTTTTCTGTTCCCGCTTCTAGTGTAGCATCTTCTTCGTATTTAGTGGTAAATGGAATGGATGCAATTGTTTTTGTGTTAAAACTAAAGGTATATTCATTTTCTTCTTTAAAACCAAACATGGATACTGTTGCAATTCCGTTTTTAGCACTAGCTGAAATTCTGACAGGGAATTTTCTTGTGTTTTTAAATTTGAAATCGATTGCTCCATATACAACGGTTGCATCTCTTCCTGCTGGTAGATATGAAGTAACAAATTGATGATTTCTTCTTTCTACAATCTCTAAATTAGACATTAAAACCGTATTGTATAAAGTAGATGATATTTGGCAAATACCTCCTCCAATTCCGTCAACAATTTCTCCTCCCTCATATATCTTTCCGTTTTTATAACCAGCCGCTATGGTTCTTGGT
Organism: uncultured Clostridium sp.; assembly: GCA_948466095.1. Classification (GTDB taxonomy): domain Bacteria; phylum Bacillota; class Clostridia; order TANB77; family CAG-508; genus CAG-269. Next base: position 29,743 of record CAOJZE010000002.1, on the reverse strand, counting down.
CCTAGTGTTTGATTATAAGAAAATGTATCTCCTACCAATACTACTTTTCCGTTTATCTTTTGGCAAGCAATTTCCAAATTTGTTGTTCTATCTCTATCACTTACATCGTATCTCGTTGTGAAAGTTGCTAGCTGGTCTGGAAATGCTTCTGAACCGATTTGGTCAATGGTTACTTTTGGTTTTGTTATGGTAAGTTTAATGACATATTCTTCTTTTTCTTCTTTTAATAACTCTTTTGCCGCTTCTACATCAAAGTCTATTCCTTCTACTTCTGGATAAATCGTAAATGGGTCTTTTGTATAATAAGCATCTTTTACCTCTTTATATACTTCGTCATGAATTTTATCAATATCAATCGGTTCTGGGTCTTTTTGCTTAACTGGTATCTTAATGTAATCTTCCTTACTATTTCTATCATTTAATTTGTCTTTTACTTGTTTTAGCAAATCTTGTGCGTCGATTACAATTCCTGCTTTTCCTTTGGTTATAATTAGTTCATCTTCTTCAACAGCATGACTAGATTCTATGATAGTTCCTGGCAAATTAACCCCAATGTCCTCTATGCTTTGCTTGGCAACATCTTCATTTAATGTCATTTTTACATCTATATTTTTCTTCCCGATTAATGTAAATAAAATTTTATAATTGCTTACAAAAATATTATCTTCTTTTCCAATTAAATAGGCTTCTTCTACTGCTTTTTCAATATCGTAGTTTACCTCCATTAGAGTTGGATTTAGTGTCGTTTCATAATCTTCATATTGAATGGCAATTTCTTTTTCTTTATTTTCTTGATACAGTTCACTTATCTTGGCTTTTGCTTCTTCTTGTGATAATCCTGAAACATCTACCCCTGAAATAGAAACACCACTTATAATTTTTTCCTTCTTAAAATTAGCAAAGGCAAAAACAGTTGAAAAAATAATGGCAACTATTATAGTAATGGTGGTAACTACTGGAATTAATAATTTTCTTCTTTTATATTCGCCTACTGTCATATCTTTAAAAACTTTTTCTGTTTCTTTTGATTTTTTTTTCATTTTTTGGAATTTCTTACTTTTCTTCTTGTCTTCTTTTTCTCTTTGTTTGACGTCTTGTTCCGTTTTTAATTCTTCTTTACTAACTGTTTTTTCTTCTTGTTTTTTCATCTTTTTTTCCTCCGAATTTTCTTTTATTAATCCTTCCATAATAATATTTCCCCTTTTTATCGTTCTAATTAAATATTATCATAAAGTATATTTTTTGACAACTATCTTTTGGCAAATTGATCTATTTCATATTATGATTTTAATCTTTTTTTATTCCCTTTTGACAAAATTTTTGGTTTTTTTTTAGATTTTTTGCAAAAATACTTGAACATTGTAAAATTTAATATTATAATGTTGATAGCAAAAGATAAATAAGGAGAGAAAATGGGATGGAATTAACCAAGAACATATTTTTCAATACAGATAAATTAGTTGAAAATAGTACCGTAAAAATATCTTATATCGGAAAACTTTTCCAAGAAGCTTCTGAAGAAGTTTCTATTCATTATGGTTTCGGCTTGAATTGGGATAATGTAAACGATATAAAAATGGAAAAAACAGATTTAGGATTTCAAGCAGAAATAGAATTAGGAGAAGGCGATACTTTTAATTTCTGCTTTAAAAATGGAGAAAATTGTTGGGATAATAATGATGGTCAAAATTACGTTTTTCCATTAGAAAAGGTTCAAAATGAACTTTTAGTTTTAGAAGATGAAACAGTAGCTTTGACTTCTGTTAAAAAATTAAGAAGGTCTTATTTGTGGAGTAAGAAAGTTCGCTTAGCTGTTTATAAAATTATCACTTATCTTCCAAAAATAATTTCTGGAAATTATAAAAGAAAAATTAGAAATACTGAAAATTAAATAGAAATAAAAAAACGACTCTACGTCGTTTTTTTTATGTAATAACCCATCCGCCATTAACTGAAATAATTTGACCCGTTGTATAGTTGTCCTCTATTAGCCAATTTACACATTTTGCTATATCTTTAGGAACTCCCATCCTGCCAAGTGGTATTTCCTCTTCTATTTGTTTTAATTCTTGTTCACTAAGATTCAAATCCATGTCTGTATGGATTGTGCCTGGCGCAATAGCATTGACTCTAATGTTAGATGGTCCTAGTTCTTTTGCTAGACTTTTTGTCATTCCATTCATCCCTGCTTTGGAAATAGAATATAATACCTCTAAAGAGGCTCCTACCATCCCCCATATAGATGATATGTTAATAATACATCCTTCTTTATGATGTATCATGTTTGGTATTACTTCTTGGCACATGATAAAAGCAGAATATAGATTGGTATTGATGACTCTGTTCCAGTCTTCTTCTGTTTCATCGGTAAATAGTTTATATTCACTAATTCCTGCATTATTAATTAAAATGTCTATTTTGTGATATTTTTCTAAAACAGATTGTACTAGTTTTGCGGCTTCTTCTTTTTTGGCTATGTCTGCTTTCATGATATCTATTCCTATGTTTTCTTTTTCTAGCTCTTCTTTTAATTGAATGGCTTCTTTTTCTGATTGGTTGTAATTGGCTATGACTTGTATTTTGTTTTTGGCTAATTGTTTGGCTATTTCTCTTCCGATTCCTCTAGATGCTCCTGTTACGATAGCTACTTTATTCATGTTCACACCTCTATTATTTTTATTTACATTTAATTATATGCTATTTTTGTTTATATTTCAATAGTTTTGGAGTTATGTAAATTTTAAATCTTAAAGATATATTTTTGGGGATTAAATAAAAAATATTTTGTTAAATCCTTTTTAATTTTTGTATAGGAAATGTGGCATGATTAAAATCTTTTGACCTTTTAGATTAGTTTTCATGCCACGTCCGTTGTTCGCTCACGAAAATCGCTGAGACTGTTAAAGTTTTACTTTTTACAGTCTCAGTATACAAATATTTGTATTCAATATTTCTGCAATTTTCTATGAAATACTTTATATTATAGGAATTTCGGAGAACTTTCCTATAATATAAAAATAGACTGTTAGCAAAATGTATAATAATGCTAACAGTCTTCGGTGTTCTTACATAGAATACCGGTATCCTTCTTATTGTAGTGTCTGAGTAAATGTATCATATAATGTTATTTATTTGTTTCTTTTTACTGATACATTTTAATTCTGGCGACAATAAATAACTCCTACTCCAGCCTTTGGCTGAGCCTGAATTTTATAAATATTGCTACCACACCAGAAAACTCTGCTTCCCTGTCCAGGTACAGCTTCGCTTTCAGACCAAAGCACATTTCCATTCCTTCCTAACATACGAATATTTGTTCCTACAACACGCAGTCCGTCAAGAGTAGTATTCATAGACTTGACATATACATTGCAATTGAAACCAGTAGTTGAGGTTGCAATTGTAGTCCACGTGTTAGAAGAAATATTAATGCCAGAATAGAACTGGTTAGAACGTGCTGAAATTGCAACGTCTTCTATTGTTTTATCGTTTTTTTCAACAGAGTCTGTTGCATATACTGATACACTCCCACTCACTAATACTGCAAGAGCAAGAGTGAAAGCAATAGTTATTATTTTTAAATGTCTCATACAAATCTCCTTTCAAAGTGACATTTACATCAGACATCTACAATTTAAAGGAAGCTATTACTATAAAGCTCTATAACCCTACTTTATAGAATAACCATTTTCAGCATTTCAAATCGAAATACCAAATAACATTTTACCATAAATTTACAGAAACATCAATAAATAATTGAAAATTTTTTATAAAAAATCTAACTTTTAATTGGATTTTTTTGTATAAATTTTGTATTAACACTTGATATATATATATATATATAATATAATTGAAATAGAAAGGAGTTGGTCTTTTGAATAAATTAAATAAAATATTTTTAGGAATAATTATTATGCTAGGAATAGCTTTAGGAATAATGACTTATTACTATTTTTATATGCGAAATGCCTATACAGAAAGTGTAAATGATACTATTAAAATATTAGATTCCATACATAATGCAGGTGCTAACATAGAACTTTTAGGAGATAACACATTTAAGTTAGTATTAAATACTAATTCATAAATACATATATTATTAATACTAAGAAAAAATAATAAAATTCTCTAAAGATGATTTCAATAGTTTAAAAGGAAAAACACAAAAATTATTTTATATAAATTTAAAAGAGTTCTTTATAATTTTTTTGGGGCTAATACTAGCCTCTTTTTATATGTTTGTATTTTATTAGGAAAAAAAGCTGACAAAAATTCTTTTGAAATAAAGAAATACGGTGGATAAGAAAACAAAAATAATTATTAGCTATTATACCAACAGTTGTGCGTTATGATGACGAACTAACCGATAAAGCTAAGTTATTATATGGTGAAAAACCTGTCTATCTAATAAAAAGACTATTGTTTTGCTACTAACAATTATTTTGAAAACCTTTATCATTGTTCTGGTAGACCAATACAAAGAGCAATTTCAAAATTACAAGAACGAGGTATATAAAAATTGTAATAGAAAATAATTTCCAAAGAAAAATCTTTTTGACTGATTCTCTAGGGTATGAAAAATCTTCACCAATAATAATATAAAATCTAATATAGATGACTTATTTAATTTTTAGCTAATTGTTTGCGGTTTCTCTTATGATTCCTCTAAATTCTCCTGTTACGATAGCTATTTTATTCATGTTTACCTCTTTTTAATACTTTTATTATAATAATTTTTTTCTTTTGTTGCAATAGCTTTGAAAGAATAATTCAAAACGTTCAATTTTACAAAAAAACCCAAAAAAAGTAAATATATTATGTTGATTTTTATGCTGAATCATGCTATAATATGGATATGCTGTATTTAAAAAACATGTTTCTTGTATACAAGAAACAGAAAGGAGCAAAATATGAAACAAGAAAAACAAAAACGGTACACTTTTAATTTGTTTCAGGTAGTACTAATTTTCTCATTGGGGGTAATTTTAGGAGTGATAGTTTGTTCAATTCCTACAATTCCTCTTATAGGAGATGCTATACCACCTGAGATACGGATGCAACAACCAGCAAAGGCTGCTGTGGACGATACTGGTCCAAACTTGCTTGCAGTAGGGGTAATGCCAACGCCAACAGTAACAGCAATACCGACGGCACCACCTACAGTAACAGTATCACCGACACCAACAGTGACACCAACAGCAACAGCCACACCATCAGCACTAACAGAAAAAAAGTTGAAGGTAACGGCAACACCTACAGTAACAGCAACACCGACATCAACGGTGATGCCAACATCAACAGCAACACCATCAACAACACCCAAAGCAACAGAAAAATCTAACTCACTCACCATCACCACTTATCGTTCTATCAACATGTATGTAAAACCTGACACGGATTCTGCTAAGATGCAGAAAATACCAAAAGCAGCAAAATTAATTAATGTCACAGAAATTGGAGAAGGCTGGCTACGTGCTACTTACAATGGGAAAACCGGTTATATATACTATCTGTATACAAGTTTTCTTCAAGAGAAAAAGATTTTTTCTCCCGTGAATAAAGTGATATTTCGACAACATACAACAGGTGTCGTAACTGCCGATAGGGTTAATTTAAGATCCTGTCCTGGCATCACTGAAAAAAGTGTTGTGGTAGCTACTTTGTCAGCAAATACACGGATAGAAATCCTTGCTCATGTGGAAATGATAGACGATGAAGAATTTGGCTGGATGGAGATAATAGTAGTGGGGAGTGGACAAAAAGGTTATCTTTATGAAGATTATGTGTCCGTTAATGTAACTGTTCGCATTGACAGTAACAAAAGCAATTCAGCTAAAACACCTTTCTCTAATAATAGTGAGAGTACTACTAGTAAAACGCCCTCATCTAACAATAGTGAGCGTAATACTGGTAAAAAGTCCTCCTCTAGCAGTAGTAGGAGTAATACTGGTAAAAAGCCCTCTTCTAGTAGCAGTGAGCGTAATACTAGTAGAAAAGCTACTAAGATTTCAAAGAAGTCTTTTAAAGGTGTGCAGCTACAGTATTCTGCAAAGTACCACGTTACAACTAATCCTCTTACTCGTCGTGATGGGACAAAACGGTATAATGGATACCTGGAAACTTGGTATTCTGAAAAAACAAAACCAGGAGGTGGATTGGAGATTCCTGGAAGACACAATGACACTGAAGATGGAACCATTCGAGACAAAGACGGTTACATTTGTGTGGCATCTAGGGATTTTCCTAAGCATACCATTTTAATGACCAGTCTCGGACCAGGTAAAGTATATGATTACTGTCCTACTTCTGGAATAATTGATGTGTATGTGAGTTGGGATCCACCTGGAAAACAGAAACAACAAGTTAAAAAACAGAAACAACAGGTTAAAAAACAAAAAAAACAGGTAAAAAAACAGCATAAAAAACTTAAAAATCAATATAAAATAGCGGCATAACTTGCTATAGGTTAAGGGAAGAGAGTTAAACTTTGATTTTATGTGTAAATAGGAAGGGATTTTTAGTTAAAAGAGAAAAGTAAACTTGCATCGGTTTATGCGTAAATAGGAAGGGAAATTTGAGTTAAAAGCGTATTAGTTTAAGGGAAGAGATTTAAACCTTCATTGGTTTATACGTAAATAGGAAGGGAATTTTCGGCAACTTAGAAACTATCAGCAATTAATATAATTTTGGCAACTATAAAATATTAGCAATTAATATAATAAAACTTTGGCAACTATAAACTATCAGCAATTAATATAATAAAACTTTGGCAACTATAAAATATTAGCAATTAATATAATAAAACTTTGGCAACTATAAACTATCAGCAATTAATATAATAAAACTTTGGCAACTATAAACTATTAGCAATTAATATAATTAAATTTTGGCAACTATAAAATATTGATTTCGAAAATAAACAATAAGAGGTTTGTTTCATATAAATGTGTAAAGGAAAAGAGCATTGAGGGTAATACCTTCAATGCTCTTTTCCTTTATGATATGATTTTTTATTTTGATAGAAATATTTTAAAAGTAAACTCTTTTTGATTTTTTACACTGTTTACTTATTTTAGAAAGTTAATATGTACATAATGTGAAGCACTATACGAGAGATTTCTATGGATTAAATGGGAATAAAAAACTAAAAAAGCCAGCAACCAAGAAAATTCAAGACCACCGACCTCTAATGGAGCCACTTATCCGATTCGAACGGATGACCCTCGCATTACAAGTCGGCTTACTCTTATGTGTATACTAACTTTTTTATTTTATTAATATAACTATTATACAAAGTTTTTCCTTTAATTTCAATAATTTAAAAGGAAAAATACAAAAAATTATTTTATTTTATATAAATTTAAAAAGAGTTATTTAGAATTATTTTTTAATATGTTTTTGGGGATTAAGTGGGGAATTTTTTATTAAATTTCTCCTTAATTTTTTATAAAAATCGGAGGTTATCGTACGATTTTTAATATTATATTTTTTATCATTGGGGCTATTACTAGTCTCTTTTTATATGATTATATTTTAGTAAAAAAAGCTGATAAAAATTTTATAGAAACGGAGAAAAACAGTGAATGAAGAAAATAAAAGTAATTATTACGCAATCATTCCAGCTACAGTTAGATATTCAAAAGAATTAAAAGCTAATGAAAAACTACTGTATGGAGAAATAACATCACTATCTAATAAAAATGGGTATTGCTATGCACAAAATAGATATTTTGCAAATTTATATAATGTAAGCATTGAGACCGTAAGCAGATGGCTTTCTCATTTACAAAAACTAGGTTTTATTCAAGTAGTAGTAAAAAGAAATGAAACCAAAGAAGTTGTTGCAAGATATATCTATATTGTAGATGTACCCTATTGTCAAAAAAATCAATACCCCTCCCCTCAAAAATATCAAGAGGGTATTGATAAAAATGTCAAAGATAATATTATAAATAATATAGATGAAGATAGTTTATTTAATTTAATAGTAAATAACAGTTTCAAAATTCCAAATAATTTTTATGAGATATTAGAACGTTTAGATTTTCTCTATACTCAAAACATACTTGACATTATGAAACAAGATAAGATACAAATTATAAAAGATATTATTTATGTATTATATGATTTATACAACAGTAATTTAGGCTCTCTACTTTCAAAAGTTAGTAGAGAGTCTTTATTAAATTTGTATTATATTTCACAAGAACATAAGCCTGATGATTTATTCAATTATTATAAAAGATGTATTATCAATAAATATTCTAATAATACTACCTAAAAGGAGTTGAAAATATGCTAAATAATTATATGAACAATTTTCAAAATGTTGTATCTTCCATCTTTTTTGTTGGCTTTAAAGTAATGTTAATAATACTTGTAATATTATTAATATTTTCACTTATTATGCTTTCAATAGGATGTTTGATAAAATCACAAAAGATAAAGTCAAAATTCTTAACATCTTCAATAAGTCTCTTGCTTGGAAATATAGTTTTTCTATGTATTCCTTTTTTTATTGTCTATTTTAGGAATTTGATTTAAAAATATAGTGTTTATTTTACAATTGCCCTTTGAAAAAATTGTAAAAGGAGGAATTCAATTATGAATCTAACAAAAAAGAAAAAACAATTGCTAACTAAGTTATCTACAATAGGAACAACAATTACATTATTAGCAATTAAAAGCAATATTTGTTTTGCTGAAAGTATTGGAAAAGCTGAAGTTGACACAGCAACAAAAAATATAAAGAGGGTAATAACTTCTATTGCTATGCCCTTAGGTGGTGTTTTAATTTTTGCAAGTGTTGTTGTGGCAGCAATTAAAATGATTGCTAATGCTAATAACCCACAGAAAAGAGCTGAATCGATAGGATCACTTGCTTGGATTTGTCGGTGGTGGTGTTATACTTGGTGCAAGTTTAATTATTTCCGGAATTATTGTAAATGTAGCAACTAATGGTACAGAAAATTTATTAGGTAGTTAGAAAGGAGCAACATTATGAGAATTTTTAAAGTCCCTTTTGACATTAAAAGGGAAGAAAAAATATTTGGAGGGTATTTAAGTTTAAGACAAGTTCTTTATATAATGCTAGGTGCTTCTAGTTTAGGAACACTTGCAATACCCATTCCGTTGATTATAAAGATATCTTTTATTAGCTTAGTAACAACCTTTTTCTTACTATGTAGCTTTTTAAAAATTGGTGAACAGAACTTTGATAAGTTCTTTTATTTTGCCATAAAATACATCTTTCGTAAGAAAAAATTTGTATATGAGAGGTGTATCAAATGATTATAATGTTTATTTTTTTATTTTTGACTCTTGTTTTTGTTATTGGTACAGCATTTTATCTAAATCGTAAGAAAAAGACTGTAAATAGTAATATCAAACAAGATTCGAAAAATGATACAAAAGAAAAAAGTAAAAAAGGTCATCAAAAACAACTAGCGGATATATTTGATATGAAAATCAAGAATAATATTATTTGTTTAGGCAATCGATATTCTAACATTATTAGGCTTGGAAATATTGATTACAATATGCTTTCAGAGACAGAACAGAGTGCTATTGAAAATGTATTGATACAAACTGCTTTAGCAATAGATTATCCAATTCAGTTTTTCTCAACAACAGAATTTATAGATACTAGCAAAGTAATATCCTTGCTAAAAGAAAATAAAGCAAATAGCTTTAAAATAAAGGAATATAAAGACTACTTAATAGAATACTTGCAAAATCTTATGGAAAATAGAACAATATCAGTTGTAAAAAACTATGCCATTATAAGCTATGATGGATTATATGAAAATGCTATTGAAGAATTAAACAGAAAATCAACATCGTTTATAGGAAATCTGCTAAGAGCAAAAATTATGTGTGAGATACTTAATGAAGATGAAATTTATAATTTGATTTATAGGGAATTAAATAAAAATTCCAGTTTAAATATTAGCAAATTAAAAGAAGGAGGGAAAAATCTATATGTCGGTAAAAAACAGAAAACAAAAGAAAAAAGAAATAAACATATTTGATAATGTTCCTACAATTGCAGATATTATTTTGCCTGATACATTACAAGAAAAAATGGATCATATAAATTTAGGTTACAATAAATTTACTAGAACTTTTGTAATGACAATATATCCTGAACAAACTTGGGTATCATGGCTTGATAGTTTATTTCATATTGGAAATATTAATATTTCTGTAAAAATAGAACCAGCAAACAATGGTAATACCATAAATCAATTAACTAGAAAATTAGTACAAAGTCAATCTGAATATGCAACCTATTCAAGACAACGGTAATATATTACATTTGCCTGAACTTGAAAAACAAATTGGAGATTTAGAAGATTTAAGAATGCTTATACAAACCAATCAAGATAAATTATTCTTTGCAACAATTTTCATTTCTTTAAATGCTGAAACTATTGAAGAACTTAACGAAAAGACAAAAATATTAGAAAGTGAATTAAATAAAAAAACAGCAATGATAAGGACACTAACTTTTAGACAATTGGAAGGCTATAAAACAATTCTTCCAAGTGGGGAGATACCTATTTCAAATTTTGAGAGAAATATGGTCGCTGGTCGGTATTGCGACACTAATTCCAATTTCTAATCCTAACCTATCACATGACAAAGGAATTTTTATCGGTCGAAATATGTATACAAATACTCCTGTTTATATTGATACATTTATAGGTCCTCCATCATTGCCAAATCCACATGTTTTTATTTGTCGGAACCTCTGGTGGTGGCAAAAGTGTGGCATTAAAAACATTGACTGCTAGAAACATTGCAACAACTCGGTTGTGGTGCTTTTTTTATAGATGTAGAACGGTGAATATGCTAATTTAACAAAAATGCTTGGTGGAAAAATCGTAAAGATTGAACAAGGAAGGTCTACGGGAATAAATCCTTTTGAAATTGAGCCTGATATAAAAGGACATAAAAATTTTTTAAATATAAATGATAAAGTAGCTGAAATAAGGTCATTGTTAGCGACAATTTGTAGAAACTATGGAAGAACATTAACAGCAACAGAAAATACTGAAATAGAGGTAATTGTTAATCAATTATATAGTGAAAAAGGAATTACAACAGATATAAACTCATTGTACGAAACAAAAGGTGGAAAATTAGATAATGGTAAATATGCAGTTGGAAAAATACAGAAAAAAATGCCTACATTGAGCAATTTTCAAAAGAAATTACAAGAACGAGGAAAATGCGAAGAACTTGCAGATATTCTTGTTCCATTCCTAAAAGGAAATTCTTTACGGTATTTTCGACTGTGAAAGTAAAATTACATCTTCTGAAGATATTATTTGTTTTGATATGAGTGAAATTAAGGACGAATTTACAAAACTTTACTCTAGTTTTGTTATTTTAACTTGGGTATGGCAAAAATTTATATTGAAAAATAGAGAAAAGAAAAAAATTATTGTATGTGATGAGGCTTGGTTATTTTTGAAATATCAAGAATCAGCAGAGTTTCTTGTAAATGTAGCTCGTAGAGGTCGTAAATATAATGTGCCTTTATTCATTGGTAGCCAATTTATTGATGAATTTTTAAATTCAGAAGAACGGTAAAACTATTATAAATATATGTTCAACTCGATATTTGTTTAAACAAAGTCCGGGTAGTGTTGATAGTGTTGTAGAATTTTTTAATTTATCAGAAGGAACGAAAGATTTTCTAACAACAGCTTCTCCTGGTCAATGTGTAGTCAGTTTAAATAATAGTGTAACAGCTATAAAATTTGTTATAACTGAATATGAAAAAGAATTTGTATTTACTTAAAAGTTTCCTATTTGCCCTAATTTAATGATGGGAAGTGATAATGTGAAAAAAGTTTTTATAAGTTTATTGATAGTAATTACAATTCTTTTTTTATTATGTCCGATCTGTTTTTGTGCTAATGTCAAATTTAAAGACCAAATAAAAAAGGAAGATGGCTCTTTGTTTGAAAAAATAATTGCAGAATGTATCGGAGGAATTGCACAAACTGTTTTTGATTTTACGACTGGGAAAGATGCAAATGTTGGTTTTAAAGATTATGACACATTAATTTTTAATAACAATAATCAAAATGATAGCCTATCCCCTTTTACAACAGATTTATGGAGTAAAACAATGCAATGGTATGCAGTTTTTGCAGTTATATCCAGTAGTTTAATATTAATTGCAGTATTTATCTTATCTTATAAAATTATGATTGCTGGTATGAATACAGCCAAAAAAAATGAAGCAAAAGAAAGTCTAATGAGATTATGCTTTCGGTGGTGTTTCAATAGCTGTTGCTCCTCTTTTTATTAGATTTTTATTATTTATGAATAATAGTTTAGTACATTTATTGGTAACAGCTTCTAAAAGCGGTACATTAGAAGGTTCACTTGGAAATAGTATGCTAACAAGTATTAGGACAGGAAATGCTATTACAACAGCTTTAGTTATAGCCATGTTTATTTATCTTTTTGTAAAATTGAATATAAAATTTATTGTAAGGCAATTCACTATTATAATTTTTACAATTTTTACCCCTGTGGCTTGTGGTTTATGGATAATAAACAAGAATGTAACAGCAGCGAGTATTTGGGCAGGGCAAATTGTAATGAATATATTTATGCAATTTGTATATTGCTTTTTGTTTTTAATATATCTTGCTTTTCTACCTTCTCGGAGGTGGTTGGGTTGTTAGTCTTATATGGGCTATGATGATTTTACCTCTTGCAGATGCTTTGCAAAATTGCTTACAAAATTTAACTTCTCGAATTGCTGGTATGGATAATGAACAAATAGCAGGTAGAGTTATGGGAATGGGTGCAATGATGGGATATGGTCTAGGAGCAATAAAAGAACAATTTAAAAGTCCATCTTCTAATTCTTCAAATAATAATGGAAATAATGAAGGTACTGGAAATGGATTAAAAGGTTTTGTTTCAAGGGCAAAAGAAATTATCAATCCTACTATAAATTTAAGCTCTGAAAAAGACTATAACGGAAATATAAATCCTATTAGAAATGTAATACCAAAGCAAAATCAACCTAATCAAATAATACTACCAAAAGAAAAGGAAACAAATCAAATGACACAAACCAAACAAAATGTGGGAAATAAACAAAGTATGAATAATGAACCTAAACTAACCCCTAAAAATGTTGCTACTAATACTTTAAAAGGTGGTTACAATGTTACTAAAGCATATTTAAAAGTAGGTGCAAATTTAGCCGAAGGAAATTTTAATAATAATTCCTATAAAATTAATAGACATAGAAAGAATAAATTTCAGAATACAGAATATATCAATAAAGTTACAAATGACCATATAGATAAAAAGAAATTAGGTGATGAAAATGAGCCTTAAAGAAAAAGCAAAGACCAAAATAAAAAGTAAAGCTAAAAAGATTGCTTTTAAGGTAATAAAGCCCTTTTTACCGTTTATTATAATAATCGGATTGTTGTTTTTTGCAATATGTTCTATTATAGATGCTATATTTATTCAAGAGGTTCAAACCGATGATTCTTCTATGCCACCAACACAATTAGAATTAAAAAATAAGTGTATTAAAAAATCTGAATACTTAAATACTTGTCATAATTATAAAGGTAGCGAAAAAACAAATTATTTACTTGACATGAATAATAGAGAAAATGACAAATTGGTTCAATGGTCGCATTTATATGCTCTAATGGCTTTTCACAATATGACAAATCATACAAAAATTGATGAAAAGTTACTAAATCAAGTTGCAAAAGAATTTGAGAGTACTTTTAAATATGAAACTATAACATTAAAGGTTGAAACTACAACAAAGGACAAAGATGGAAAGGAAACAACTTCTACTAAAGAAGAAACATCTTTTGTACTGGTAGAAAGTGATACCATAATAGGACACTACAAATATAATTATCAAGAGCAAACAACAACTAATGGAAACACAAAAATAATAGGTAAAGAATTCACAAATGAAGAACTAATTGGGGAAAAGTACGAACGATTACGAAAATATTTAAAAAATAAGCTACATGTTAGAAAAGATGACGTTGACAAAGATGTTGAAATCGTTATACAAGCTGCTAATGGCTATTATGAAGGAGAAGAAAATGTGAGTTGGCTACAAAATGATAGTTCTCAAGCAACAATTATAACAGATGGAAAAAGTTTAGTTGCAAAAGGAATGTTTAAGTGGCCAATACCAGGTTATACAAAAATATCTTCTCATTTTCGGTATGAGAGTTCATCCAATTACTAAAGTTTATAAATTACATAGTGGCACTGATGTCGCTGCACCAAAAGGAGCAACTTTTGTAGCAATGGCAGAAGGTACAGTTATCAATGCAAGTTATAATTCAGCCTATGGAAATATGGTTATGATAGACCATCGGCAATGGTATTGTTACTTTATATGCTCATGGTAGCGAAATATTAGTAAAAACTAATCAAATAGTAGAACAAGGACAAGCAGTTCTAAAAGTTGGCTCAACTGGTTATTCAACTGGACCTCACGCACATTTTGAGGTTAGAATTAATGGGAATTATGCTAATCCTGAAGACTATTTTGAATGATTTTTTTAAGGAGGTTTTTAAAATTGGTTTTAATATTTACAGATAATGAGCAATTAGATAGAGATCTAAACAAAAAAATTGAAAACAGTAGGATTGTATATTATCCTGATTATATTTTAGAAGAACAACAAGCAACAACTCTAATTGCTACTATTCAACCTAATAAATATAATTTCAAAGACTTTATGTTTAAAGTTAGAGAAAAAAATATACAAGTTATTTTAATTTTAGAAAATGATAAGGTCAAAGAACTAAAAGATGCTTTAACTCTTGGTATTTATGATATTATCTTTGATCCATTTGACTTGGAAGATGTGTATAAAAAAATTACAGTTCCAAATTCATTTTCTAACATTTCAAAATATATAAAAGATATATTAGAACTAGAAATAATCTAGTTCTATTTTATTAAATTGAAAGAAAGGAGGAAAACTCTAAAAATGAAAGAACAAAAAATTTTAAAGTGTATTTGTATCATAATTATACTTTTTACTACTTTATTTCCTAATTTAACAATGGTATTTTCTGCAAGTACGGGATATTCTGTTATTAATTCTCAAACATTGCTAGAATCAAATACCTTAGATACTTTAACATTAAATTACACGAAACTTCCAAATGTCAGTGTTACTGGTTCAGAAAAATATATTGTTAGTGATGTTCAATCTGTGGCTAATAGTGAATTAACTGTTCGAGAAGTAAAATTTCCCAATGCTACAAAACGGAAAAACTCTTGATTCCGTTGTTACAGTAAGTTTTAATAATTGTGGTAAATTAAATGGTAAATCTATTAATATGAAATTAATTTATTCGGATATTGTAACAAAAGGAAATAGCCCTTTATTATATTGGACTGCTTATGGTAGTTCTATGGCTAGTAATAATGAATGGTGGTATAAATTGATTGAACATGTGACTGTAAAAATTTATTTTTATTATTCAAATTCTAATACACCAATTAACTTAAATACTGGATATCTATCTATATTTTCAGAAGATCCGGAAGAAGGAGCTTCTTCAAAAACATCTTCTGATAGATATTTATACGAAAAAACACGAATGAAATATTCAGCTTCAGTTCCATCACAGTATGTTTCTCGTACTTATAAAAACGTACTTTATGGAACAGGAGAAACAATGGATTCCACAGAAGCTGGCACTTTAGAGTGTGTATCTTTTCAGTACAAAAATACTAATAACATAGAAGTAGAACTATATGCTTTAAATACAAAAACAGATGTAGGATACCATTTTCAATATGATTCGCTCACTGCTAGTAAACCAACCAATCCCCAAAAAACAGTAGATAAGACCGTTGCTAATACTAATGATACTTTGACATATACGGTAACACAAAATATTTCGAAGGCTTTAGATAAGAATTTCTATTATAAATCTTTAGTCTTTAAAGATGTGTTAAACTCTAATTTGTCTTATATTTCATTAAATGTATATGATGAAAATAATAGAGATGTAACGGCAACAGCTGGAACCACTACTTTTGAATCTTCTTCTAGGACACTTAAATATACCTTTTCAGCTAACTATCTAAAAAATATGACTTATAAAGGTCAAAACTATAAATTTATTATAAAAGCAAAAATCAATACTAATACAACAACAGGAACTATTACTAATACATCGTCAACAATTATCAATAATAGTTCTAATTATACTCTTACATCTAATGCTATAAGCACTAAAATAAATTATAAAGTTGTTGTTCACTACTTAGACCCAAAAGGTAAAAAATTGGCAGACAGTGAAACAATAATGGGATATGAAAATGATAAATACATAACAGAAGCTAAAAATTTTTATGGTTATGAATTAGTTGCAACACCTCAGAACTCAAAAGGACAAATGAAAGAAAACACTACTGTTGTAACTTATCGTTACAAACTTAAAGACACAAATGTTAATGTTAAATATGTAGATGAAAAAGGAAAAGAAATTGCCGATACTGAAACTATTAAAGGAAAAGTATTTGAAAAATATACTACATCAAGCAAGAATATCTATGGTTACCAATTAATTGAAACACCACAAAATTCAAAAGGAACAATGACAGAGGATTCAATCACTGTAATTTATCGTTATAGATTAAAAGATACAAATGTGACTGTCAAACATGAAAATGAACAAGGAAAAGAAATTGCCGATACTGAAACTATTAAAGGGAAAGTGTTTGACCAATATATAACATTGGCTAAAAGTATTTATGGATATAGATTGGTTGACAAACCTAAAAATTTCACAGGAACTATGACAGAAAATCCAATTAATGTAATTTATCGTTATGGTCTAAAAGATACAAATGTTATTGTTAAATATGTAAATCAAGAAGGAAACGAAATCACAGATAATATTAACATGAAAGGAAAAGTATTTGACCAATATGTAACATCAGAAAAAAGAATTTACGGTTATGAATTAATTGAAATACCTAGAAATTCCAAGGGAACAATGACAGAAGATACGATTACTGTAATTTATCCTTATAAATTAAAAGATTCAAATGTCATTGCTAGATATGAAAATGAGGAAGGTAACGAAATTGCACCTGATGACACTGTCAAAGGAAAAGTATTTGACCAATACACAACACCAGTAAAAAATATTTATGGTTATGAACTGATTGAAATGCCTGAAAATAGCACAGGAACAATGACAGAAGACACAATAACAGTAACTTACCGTTATAGATTGAAAGATACAAATGTGACCGTCAAACATGAAAATGAAGAAGGAAAAGAAATTGCAGATACGGAAATAATCAATGGTAAAGTATTTGAACCATACAGTACATCTGAAAAAGGTATTTATGGTTATGAATTAATTGAAATACCTGAAAATGCTAAAGGTACTATGGTAGAAGATACGATTACTGTAACTTATCGTTATAAATTAAAAGATACAAATGTTAATGTTAAATATGTAGATGAAGACGGTAAAGAAATTGAAGGTACTCAAATTATTGAAGGAAAGGTATTTGAGCCATATATCACATCAGAAAAAAACATATATGGTTATGAATTAATTGAAATACCTGAAAATGCTAAAGGTACTATGACAGAAGATACAATTATTGTAACTTATCATTATAAATTAAAAGAAACAAATGTTAATGTTAAATATATAGATGAAGAAGGAAAAGAAATTGTAAATAGTGAAATTATCGAAGGTAAAGTTTTTGACCAGTACGTAACATCAGAAAAAAATATCAATGGTTATGAACTAATTGAAATACCTGAAAATGCTAAAGGTACTATGTCAGAGGATATAATTACTGTAACTTATCAATATAGAAAGCTAGAATTTAATATTGCTGTATCACAGGAACTAACTAAAATTACACTAAATAATGAATCTAAACATATTTCTAAAAAATTAGAAATAGATAGAAACACAAATGTAAATTCATTCAAGGTTGCTTATACTATTACAGTTTCTAATCCTAGTGAATTAGAAGGTTCTACGGTACTTTATAATGACATTCCAAATGGATATGTAGCATTACAACAAGATAATCTAGGTTGGATTATAAATGATAATATAGCTTATAGAAACGTAGAAAATTTATCAATTGGAGAAACAAGGGATTTTACGATTATCTTAACAGCAACATCAAGCGACATTATGGGAATAGTAGTAAATAAAGTTTATTGTATGGATTCCACTTGTGAACCCAAATTTGAGGAAACTACTTTAGTAGATAATATTGATACAAAAGATTTCATTATTAGTATTAAAACAGGTCTAACAAAACATATAACAGAAATAATTTTTGTTATATTATTTATCTTAACAATTATAACTATCATGTTATTAATTGCAAGAAAAAATAAAAAACTATAATCTATTGTTTTTTTCTAGTTTAAAGAAGAAGACAATATTTTTTATAAAAAAAGAAAGGAGGGATATAATTTGAGTAAAAACATAAAAAAGGCTATCACTATATCAGCCATAGTAATAGTTGTCGTTATTGCAATTATATCAACATTTTTTATTGTAAAATATTTTGCTAATAAAAAACAAATAGACAGTATCTGTGAAATTTATTCTGATAATAATATTCAAGAAAGACTAGATACTAATGGAAATAACGATGACTTAAAGTTAAAAATTGATGGTGAAACTGTACTAGGTGTTATTAAAATTGAAAAAATAGGTTTTGAAGGTTTGATTTATGAAGGTACTTCACTTGACACACTTGATAAAGGTGTTGGTCACTTTCAAAATTCTTCATACTTAAATGGCAATGTATGTTTAGCTGCTCACAATAGTAGTAAATATTGGGCTAAACTATATACTTTAGAAAACGGAGATAAAATAACTTATATCAGTTTTTTAGGTACGAAAGAATATATGGTTAATAGTATTACACAAATTTATGCAACAGATTGGTCAAAATTAGAAAAAACCAATGAAAATATTTTGACTTTAATAACTTGTGTTAAAGGAGAACCTTCTCAAAGACTTTGTGTTCAAGCATTGGAGGTAAAATAAAAAATTTTTCTTTTGAGCATTGCCAAAATGATATAAAACGTGTTACCCTATATAGTAATAAAAAAAGAAAAGAAAGGGTGATGTTTTATGAAAAATAAGAAAAAATTAATTATTGGAATCGTTATTGTACTGATAATTAGTATATCTTGTTTACTAGGTGTATTATTTACTGTAAAAAGTAAAACGGAAGTTGTAGAAAATGCAAAAGATGTTGATATTATAACTGAAGATGACACACAAGAAGAAATAGAACAAAATACCAATAGCGAAGAAAATAAGCAATTAGAAAATTCTTCAAATGAGGAAAATATGGAAAATGAGACAGAACAAACAGTAGAACAGTCTAAAACTAAGAATAATGAAAAAGTAGAAACATCACAAGTAGAATCCAAAAAATCAAATGAAAGTGAAAATAAATCAACAATTGTTAATTCGCAACCAACACAATCTCAACAACCAGTACAAAATAGGAAACCACAAACTATTCAGCAAGGTTCAACAAGTAGTCCGCCAAAACAAACTACTACACAAACACAAAGTAGCCAAACACAAAGTAGTCAAACTCAACCTACTCAAACACAAAAAAAACCGGAAGGCGAAAAATACGTTAGAAACGATACTATGATTAATAATATCAAAAGAGTAATTAATAATAACAAATCGGAAAACATGAAAACTTATGGATATACCATACAAGTAGACCCATCAATAAAAAACAAAACAAATCAATTTACTTATACAGAATCAAGAGTAATAAACTTTATAAAATATTCTTTTCGGTACGATTAGGGTATATGCAGAGGATTATTACAATAACGGACAATTTATCATGACAGAATGTTATATATTATAGATTTATAGACACTTAACCAAGTGTCTATTTTTAATGAGAAAAGGAGGAATTTATATGTTAAAAAAAATAACACGAAAAAGTATTGCAATTTTAATGCTAATACTAACACTATTATCAACATTTTCAAATTTTGTAAATGCTGTTGAAATAAATTCAGCAGTAATTAAAAATGGTGGCGAATGTGGGAGACATTTACAATTTTTTGATACAAGTCAAAATACTTGGTCAGACATCATTACACATTTCGCATATTATGAGCAAGGAGGGAAACAATATCCAGCTTATTGTTTAGATGCCAATGCACCTGGAGTTGGAACTCCTGAAGCTGGCGATTCTTACAGTGTAAATATAAATGATGTAATGAATGATATTCGTTTATGGCGAGTTGCCATTAATGGATATCCTTATCAAACGCCGGAAGCAATGGGGCTTACAAACTATCAAGATGCTTTTGTAGCCACCAAACAAGCTGTTTATTCTATTATTTACAATAGAGATCCTGATAGTTATTATCAAGGTAAAGATGCTCAAGGCGTGGCTATAAAAAATGCAATCATTCATCTTGTTAATGTTGGTCGTAATGGCACGCAAACTCCTGTAAACACAGATGTTAAAGCTAATAAAGTAGGCTCATTTTTTGAAGATGGAGATTATTATTCGCAAGAATATCTAGTTAATAGTCCCGTAGATACTAACGAATATACAATCGTTTCAACAGCTGGATTGCCAAATGGGGCTAAAATCACTAATATGTCAAATACAGAAAAATCAACATTTAATGGTAATGAGCATTTTAAAGTTAAAATTCCGAAAACACAGTTAAATAACGATATAGATGTGTTAGTAGTATTAAGGGCAAAATGTAGGACATATCCTGTTTTCTATCGGTAAAACGACTGTACCCGGAACACAAGATTATATGCTTACATTTGATCCTTATGGAGATGTGTCAGGACAATCAAAACTAGATTTAAAAACAAACACTGGTAGCATTCAAATAAATAAAACAGATGATGAAACAAAGAAAGCAATTGAAGGGGTTACGTTTCAGCTTCAAAAGGCGGATGGAACAGTTATAGGAAATGCGACAACTAATAAAAACGGACAAGCCAATTTTACTAAATTACATCAAGGAAAGTATATTTTAAAAGAATTATCTACCAATGAAAATTATATTTTAAATACAGCTAATCTATATGTAGATGTAACATACAATAAAACTACTACTAAAAATATAACTAATAAACACAAAAAGGGCAATTTAAAAGTTAATAAAGTCGATAAGGACAATCACAAAATTGGATTGGGAAATATAACTTTTGATTTATATTCAGAAGAATTTAAAAGAATTGTTGGAACTTATACTACTAACGTGGATGGAGAGTTTCAAGCAAACAACTTGCGAACTGGCGAATATAAATTAATTGAGAAAAATACAGGGAAATGGTATAACTTAGCAACAGATAAGAAAGTTAAGGTAGAGTGGAATACAACAAAAGAAAACATTGTTGAAAACGAATTAAAGAAGGGGCAAATTAAAGTTATTAAAGTTGATAAAGACAACAAAGAAAAGAGAATTGAAGGTGTAACTTTTGAGGTGCTTGACGAAAATAATAAAACTCTTGAAAAAATAATTACAGATAAAAATGGTGAAGCATTAACAAGTAGATACCCGTTGAGAGATTTTCAAAAATTAAAACTTCGTGAGGTAGAAACATTAGAGAACTATACATTATCTAATGAAATAAAAACTATAACTTTAAAAGAAAATCAAGTTGTTTCTACTACTTTTGAAAACGAAATAAAGAAAGGACAAATAAAAATCATTAAAATTGATTTAGATAACAAAGAAATAAAACTGCCAAATGTAGAATTTAATGTTTATGATGAGAAAGGAAATGTTGTAGATACTCTAATTACTGATGAAAACGGAGAAGCTACAAGTAAGAAACTTCCAATAGACCAACAATATAAAGTTCAAGAGACAAAAACTGGGGAATGGTATGTACTAAATGACAAACCACAAACGATAACACTTGAACAAGATAAAATCAAAGATTTAACTTTTGAAAATGAAAAGAAAAAAGGTCAAGTAAAAATAGTAAAAATTGATAAAGATAACA
This sequence comes from uncultured Clostridium sp., assembly GCA_948466095.1. Lineage (GTDB taxonomy): Bacteria > Bacillota > Clostridia > TANB77 > CAG-508 > CAG-269. The sequence continues at coordinate 7,681 of CAOJZE010000002.1, read as the reverse complement.
AAAAGGTATTATTAGAAGGTGTTACTTTTGAAATATTAGACAGTAAAGGAAATATAGTTGATACAATAATCACTAACAATAAAGGCGAAGCAGTTTCAAAGAAATTGCCAATTGATGAAGCATATACAGCAAGAGAAAAAGAAACTAGAAAAGAATATGTTTTAACAGAAGAAACCCAAGCTATAACACTTGAACAAGACGAAATCAAAAATCTAACTTTTGAAAACGAAAAAATAAAAGGTTACTTAGAGATAACAAAAGTCGATAGTAAAACAAAAGAAAATCTAAGTGGTGCAAAATTTGGTATTTATGATGTAAAAGATAAACAAGTAGGAGAATTAATAACCGACGAAGAAGGAAAAGCTAAAAGCGAACTAATCCCTTATGGAAAATACTATGTAAAAGAACTAGATACTGGTTCAGATTATTATTTATTAAATGAAAATGCTTTTGAATTTGAAATAGTAAAAAATCATGAGACTGTTCCTATAACTATCGAAAATGAACCTGTTGACATTAGAGTTGATGTAGAAAAAGAAGGAACAATTGAAATTAAACCTGGCGATAAGGTAGATTATAAGTTCTCAAATGTAGCAAATAATTCTAATGTTTATTTAGAAAACTTTAAGTGGTATGATTATATTCCAACAGACTACATTAGATTAGAAAAAATGACGACTGGTACTTGGAATCAAGACTTAACTTATAAAGTATTTTATAAAACAAATAAATCCGAAGATTATATCTTATTTAGAGATAATCTAAGCACAAAAGAAAACTACGATTTAGACTTTACAACAATAGAACTTGCAGAAGATGAATATATTACTGAAACTTGTTTTGATTTTGGAAAAGTAGAAAAAGGATTTAAAGAAAATGCAAATCCAACAATGCAATGTAAATCTTTTGACACTTTAAAAGAAAATGATACTTTTACGAATTATACAAAAACAGTAGGTGTTTATCATGGTATAACTGTGGAGAGCAATAGCAAATGGTCTACTATTACACATATACTAGAAGAAAAACACGAAGAAATTTTGCCTAAAACAGGCAAATAAAAAATTAGTTATTCCTTATAAATTTGCCCTTTAAAAATAAATTTATAGGAGGAATTTTATTATGGAAATTACAGATGTTAAAATTTTTAAAGCTAAAAGGAGAGGACCAGTATTGGCCTATGCAAATGTTATTTTAAATGATTATTTAATTATTAGGAGAATTACACTAATAGAAAAGAATGGTAAAAGATTTCTTTCAATGCCAGCAATAGCAACAAGAGATACGAAAGATGATGAAAAAAGAAAATATAGAGATATTTGTCATCCTTTGAAGAATGAAATTAGAGAAAAAATAACAGAAACAGTTTTTGTAGCTTATGACGAGTTCATAGCAAACGAAGAATAGAAATAAAGTGCTTTCCTTTTTATATTGTCCTTTATTAATATTTTAAGAAAGGACTTTTTTTATGATTATAAATAGAAATTTAGAAAGAAATTTATTAGAGTTACAACAAAATATAGATTTAATGATAAAAAACAACAGTTTAACAGATTTACAAATAGAAAGTTTTTTGATGAATTTTGAGAGAACAAGATATAGTATATTAGCTGAAATCAAGCTATATAACCAAAATGTAGAATATGAATACCAAAAAATTAAAACAATTGATGATGAATATAAAGCAGAACTTAATAATGGCATATTAAAAATATATGTTCCTGAAGTATTGCCATCTTATAAAAGTTTAAAAAATCAAAAAACACATACACACAAAAGAATTTTACTTAATGTTGTAGAGTGTACAAAAAAATTTAATAACTTATTTGAAAATGAAATTTTTATCTATATAAAAATATTTGATAAAATACTTGGATGGGACGTTGATAATAAATATATAAAACCAATTGCAGATGCTTTAGTTTTGAGTAAAGTTGTTGACGATGATAATGCGACCAAAATGTCTTATTGTGTAAAAGGTGAATTTTCCCGAACTCCACACACAGAAATTTATGTATGTGATAGTGAAAAAATCATCCCAAATTTAGAAAAAAACTGTTTCAAAAAGTATCAAATTTTCGAGGATTTTTAAGTGGTCAAAATTTGATAGGTAGTGAAATGAGCAAATCATTGCTACTAAAGAATTTCAAGAAATCAATTTGATAGTTTTTTGAGTGGAGGTAAGTAGGCGATAGCGTATGCTATCGAATATCTTACCAACGGACAATTTATTGGAAAATTTTTTAAGTTAATTGGAGGTGATTTTTTGAACTATTTTCCAAATCGGAGAGAATGAAATTGAATTGATAAAATTCATTGCTAAGTTTCAATATTTAAGTATGGCAGATAGTCAATACTTTTTTCCTTCTAGCAAATATTATTATAGGAACAGAGTAAATAATTTAATTGCTAAAAAATTTATCAAGAAAGTTAAGTCAAATTTAATACTTGACGAAATAGGTATTGAATATTGTCAATTATTTAATTATCAATATAATAAAAGAAATAGAAATAAAAAATATCTATCAAGGCTATTACAACTTAGTAATATAGGAGCATTTTACAGCAAATGCGAATTAGTTACCTTTACCCAATCTTTTAATATGAAAGATAGAGAAATATATACAGTTACAGCAAGAAGATTTATTGGAATATTAGAAATAAATGGTTTTGAGTATCTGACTTATCGAATTACAAATGAACAAGATTCCAAATATACAATGTCAGTAGTTTATGACATTCAAAAAGAAAAACACTATAAAAATATCATTATATTAATTGATGAACCATCAAAAATTAATATAAATGATTTTTCTTTTGGTATGAATCAAGTTCTAATTGTTACAGACATAATTGAAAATCGAGAAAAGTTAAAATATTTACATAGTGTGAATTGGACTAGAATTGTGAATAAGTATTATAGAAATAAGGTTGTCTTGGGAGAATATTCTTTTTGTGATTATACAGATTACAAAAAGACATATGTTGCATATTTTTACTTTTTAGATACTGAAAAGATAACTAGAATCAAACAATTTTTAAGAGAAAATAGAAATAAAAGTATTGATATTATTTGTGATATACAACTAAAAGAAAAATTAAAAAAAGAAATTCCAACAGCACGATATATTACTATAAATTTGGAAGAATACATGGATAAGGAACGTAGATTTTATGATTAAGAAGATATGTTTTTATATATTTTTATTTGTTTGTTTAATCTTGAATATTGTACTAGATATTAATATAAAAAATTATATTAATATTTTAAATATATGTTTTAAAAAAGATATTATTGTTACTGACAATTTATATATGCTTATTTGTTTCATAATTGCCCTTATTTCGATTTTTATTATCATAGACATATTACTTGTACTATGTAATAGAAAAAATGAAAATAAAGGCATTAATTTCAAAATAGAAGATGGAACTTATGGAACATCTAGTTGGATGAATGAAATTGAACTAAAAGAAGTTCTTGGAATTAATGATATTCATGGTATTATACTGGGTAAATTAAATGGAGATATTGTTAAACTACCTTTTGACAGTTATTTTAATAAAAATATCACTGTTTTTGGTAGCTCTCGGCAGTATGAAAACAACTAGTTTTTTATTGACAAATTTATTAGAACTCTCTAAATATTTAAAATCAATTATCTGTACTGATCCAAAACGGAGAAATTTACAGAACAACATCAAGCTATTTTAGAAATATTGGATATACTGTCAAGGTCTTTAATTTAAAAGATATGAGACACTCTGACCGTTGGAATCCACTGGGTGAAAACGAGACTATAACAGATGTTCAAACAACAGCAAACGTGATTATTAGTAATACACAAAAGAGTGGAAAAGACGATTTTTGGCCTCGTGCTGAAGAAAATCTACTAAAGGCATTTTTATTTTATTTCTTAGAAAATTTATCTGATAAAAATACTCTAACTAATGTGTACCACCATATTGCAAATGGTGACATTGAAGAGATAGACAATATATTTAAGAAAATTCCACAAGACCACCCAGCAAGAATGAGTTATAATATTTTTGCAGGTGGTAGCGATACCATAAAAGCATCCGTTATCACAGGTCTTGGAACTAGACTACAAGCATTTCAAAATATAGATTTGCAAAAATTGACGAATGAAAGCGACATAGATTTAACATTACCTGGTAAGAAACCATGTATTTATTATATTGTTACAAGTGATGTCGATTCTTCAAACGATTTCTTAACATCGCTATTTTTTACATTTTTGTTTATAAAATTAGTTCGATATGCAGATTCACAATCTACTGGAAAGTGTGAAAATGAAGTATTTTGTTTTTTAGATGAATTTGCAAATATACGGTGCTATTCCTGACTTTAATCGAAAAATTAGTACGGTTCGTAGTCGTGGTATTGCTTTAATTCCAATTACACAAAATAAAGGTCAATTAGATAATCGATATCCAAATGGATTATCTGATGAAATCATTGGTAATTGCGATTTACGACTTGGATTAGGAACAACAGATACATTAACAGCTGAATTCTTTTGTGATTTGGTTGGCGTATCAACAGTTCAAACGGAAAGTATTAGAAAAGAAGCTGGAATTGAAGGAGAATTTGAATTTGGTCAGAAGAATATATCAACATTACAAAGAAATTTGCTAAACAAAGATGAAATTTTAAGAATATCAGCTACAAAATTATTGGTGATTTTGCGAGGAAATAAGCCATTATTGTTAGATAAAATGATATATACAGAACATCCACTTGCAAATAAATTAAGAGATTGTTCTGTTACTAAATATACCCCTAAATGGACTAAGAATTTACCTCAAAAAGTTCAAGTTAATAAGAAAAAGGAAAATATTGAAGAAATACCCATAAAGAAACCAAAAATTGATTGGGATACTTTTTAAATATATGATATAATTCTACAAAAAAGAAGGTGATTATAATAATGACATTAAAAGAATGGTGTATAGAAAATAATAGAAAAGATATCTTAAAAGAATTTGTATGTGTATCTGTATATGGAACAAATCCTCAAAATATCAAATATGATTCTAACAATATGGCTGTTTGGAAATGTCAATTTTGTGGAAAACTACATTATTTAAGAATAAAACAAAGAATTTCTTTACCTACATTAAATTGTTCTTGCGAACAACAAGAAAAATCTAGTTCTAGCACAAATTCCAAAAACAAAATATTACGCAGAGTCAATAACAAGGGTACAGCGAAAGAAATAACAGATTTATCGAAAGAACTAAAAACATCTGTCGTAGAACAACATATATTTTTATATATAAAAAAACTGTTTCCTAATAGTGTTAACAGTAAAAATTTTAATTGGTTAGGTCGTTCAGAATTTGACATATACATTCCTGACCTACAATTAGCTATTGAATATGACGGAAGTCATTGGCATAAAGATAAAGTATTAAAAGATAAAGAAAAAAACAAACTGGCACAAGAACATAATATTATAGTATTTAGAATTAGAGAAAAAGGATTGCCTTTAATTAGTCCCACAGATTATATATATGATAATACGAAATCAAAAGATTATTCAAATATTGATCTTGCTATAAATGCTATAATAGAGTTTATTAATAACAATTACAATATGAATATAGAATATATAAAAAATTTTGATTTTAATATTTCTCAAAAGCAAATTCCTAATGAAATGAAAAGTCAAAAAATAAAGAATAGTATTTGTGGCAAGTGGCCTGAAATAAATAATTATTGGGATTATAAAAAAAATGGAAATATAAAACCTGAAGATATAACTATTAGCAACAAAATGATTCTTTATGCAAAGTGTCCATTCTGTAATAAAAATGTAGAATTTAAAGCATACCACTCATATAAATATAGAGGAAAAGAATCCTTTGCACCACACTTTTGCGATGAAAGAAATTTGTATTGTTTAAAATATCTAAAAGAATTCTATAAACAGCACCATAATACTGATGTTCAAGGTGATAGTTTACAACAAAGAGAAGTTCGAGATTGGAAAAGGCATATAAAATATGTGGCTACCTGTAATATAGAATTACAAAATGAATTAAAGAAAATTAGTATAAAAGTTTAAAAAGCATTTGTTTTCAAGTGCTTTTTTAATTGGAGGTGATTTTTTGAAAGAATTAGCAATAAAAGAACTAATGCGTAGTAAAGAAGAAAAAAGAATATTAACAAGCAAAATTAGTGGTATAGAAGATGAATATTATAAATTTAAAAATAAAAATATACCATGTGCCATTGTTTGGTACGAAGATATAAAAATACTTGTACCAAGTACACATTTAGGTATAGAAAAAGCAAGTAAATCTATAATTAGAGGAATGCTAGGAGCAGAAATTGATTTTATAGTAATGGAACTAGATACTACATCAAATATAGTAATAGCAAGTAGAAAAGATGCAATGCAATTACGAGCTGAACTAGAATTGCCAAAGCTAAAATCAAATGATACTGTTAGAGTACGAATATTAGCAGTTGGTCAAAAACATATTTTAGTAGAATTATATGGGAAAGAGGTCATTATCAAAGCTGATGACTTGCAGCATACTTATATCGTTAATTGTAAAGATTTATATTTTCCTGGAGAATATTTAAAAGTTAGAATTAAGCAACTAGACATCGAAAACAATGTATTTGAGCTTTCTAGCAAAGACTTTATTGAAAATCCTTATAAAAATATAAGAAAATATATAACCGAAGGTGGAGAATACACAGGCAAAGTAATAGCATTTCCAAAGGCAAATAGTGGTGTTATTGTTCAATTAGACACTACAAATATTACTTGTTTAGTTAGAGTTCCAGCACGATTTAATAATTATCCACATTATTTGAATAATGTGTTGATAAAAATATCTGAAATTAAAGAAGATAAAAAATTAATATATGGCTATTTAATGAGAATTATTAGTTAGGAGGGTTGTTTATGGTAGATAGATTAAAAGTAATAAATTTCTTACAAGATTTTGGATGTGCCAAGTTAAGCCATCTACAAAAGCTGTTTGGAAATGAAAACGATAATTTCAAAAATATTTTGTATAGTAATGTGGTAAGTAAAAAAGGAGATATATTTGTTCATAATACACGAAAAATTAATGACAATATGTTAGTGGCATTAGATATATTATGCAAGTATAAAAAACGCCTTATAAGGTTTTATCAGGGCTATGAGCCAGTATATATAACTTTTCTCACAAATGAGCATTTATTGTATCATATCATTGTAGCAAATGAAGATAACAAAAACGGAATTGTAAAACTAGTTAATTCTTACCCTCTCTCAATTCCCAAAGCTGACAGATTAATTTTGGCTTTTCCCAATGAAAAAGAATTAGAAAATATTGAATGCGATATTCAATTCTTATATACATCTTATCCGGAATTAAAAGTTTTAAATGCATAAAACACTTGATTTTATGCGAAATTTATGATATTTTATAAGAAATAATCAATTCATATATTTATTTGTTTACTATAAAAATAGGTGATTTATAAATTGAATTACCTGTTTTTATTTATTAATATATAATTTTTGTAAAATAGTAGAAATCACAAATTTTACCTTCGGCTTAGAAATAACATTATATCCAAAATATTCATCTAATTTATATTGAGGACAATCATAGAACATCATTTCTGTTGCATTGTTTATATTTATTTTCA
>CAOJZE010000001.1 GCA_948466095.1 uncultured Clostridium sp. | reverse complement strand
AAATGCCCAACATCAGTTATGTTCATAGCATGTTTTAAAATATAACCATTATACCTTAAAGTTCTTCTTAAAACATCTTGAAACAGATTGGTTCTCATATTTCCAATGGTAGCATCTTTGTAAACCGTTGGTCCACAAGAATAAATTTTAACCTCTTTTTCATTGATTGGCTTAAATATTTCTTTTGTTTTGGTTAATGTATTGTAAAAATAAATATCAAAAATGTCTACATCTTTCTTTTATTTAAGTTTTGTTTTCTTTAAAGTTATCATATTACTTATATGATTAGTCTCACCAGTAAAGAACGGAATTTTACTATATTTTTATAACTTTTAATCAATAACTCATCTAAAAACATGGAAACTAATTTTTTTATTTTTTACTGATTTCCTCGCTTTTTGGGATTATCTGTTGAACTATTGTTATTAGCTCCTGAATCTGGTTTTTGGATAGGTTTCGTCGTAATTGAATTATTTGTATTTGTTTTATTCGTATCAGTTGTTTTATTGGTATTGGTATTTGTATTTGTTTTATTCGTATTTACTGGGGTTTTATTCGCTGTAGTATTTTGTTTATTATCTACTTTATTCTCTTTTGGTTTTGGTTTTTCCTCTTCCTTAGGCTTGGTATGGATTGGACAAGTTTCCGTTATTTTTCCCTTTCCTGAATAATTAGAACCGCTAACTGCCTTCCATAGTTGTAATTTTTCTTTTGGTACAAATCCCCCATAATTATTCACACTGGTGGCTACATATTGTGAGCAATATTGTGTTGCTACTTTCCCTGATTCTGAACAAATTGTTTGTCGTGAACTACCATTCCTTTCACATTTTTCTGGCAAATTATCTGGTGTAAACATTTCTGTATAGGCAGGGCATCCCGTTGTTGCTAAACATCCTGTTGATTTACAAACCGCTTGTTCCACAATACCATTTGGTTTGGTAAAAGTACTGCCAGCTAACCCTTTGTGAATATCTGTCATAGTAGCATCCCAAATTTGTCCTGCTGGATTCACAGCAAATCCTGTTACCTCTTCTTGTTGGTCATAGCCAAACCAACATGCTGCCGTATAATATGGTGTAAATCCGCAAAGCCATCTATCAGTACTGTTATCCGTTGTTCCTGTTTTTGCCGCTACATCCATTCCTGCTATCGCACAATAAGTTGCCGTTCCTTTTTTAACTGGTTCTTGTAAAATGGATTTAACAAGATAAGCATTTTGCTCTGATATGACTCTTCTTTTTTCTTGTTCTGGTACTAATACCGTATTTCCAGTCGTATCTACTACCTTTGTATAAAAGGTTGGCTCAATATATTCACCATTATTGGCAATGGTTGCATAAGCACCCGCCATTTCTAACGGACTAATTCCATCTGTCAATCCTCCTATTGCAAGTGGTAAATTTTCATCATTATATTGTGCATTATCTTCCGCTTTGTACAATGAAGTAATACCAAAATTTCGCAAATAATCGATGGATTTACCAGGAGTTAATTCTTTCATAATTTTAACTTCTGGTACATTTTGAGAATAAGCAATAATATCTCGAATATTGATTAAACCTCTATACTTATGACCATCATTTTTAGGTTGGTAACCATTAAAATCAGTTAATACATCATTGTATACAGTTGCTGGCGTAATTACCTTTTCTTGCAAAGCTGGTGCTATATCTGCAATTGGTTTGATAGAAGATCCTGGTTGTCTTTTGCTCTGAGTGGCTCTATTTAAGTTAGCTCCCGTTTTTTGTCCTAATCCCCCTGAAACACCTAAAACATTTCCTGTTTTATGGTCCATTACTACAACTGCTGCTTGTGTATGCTCATTTTTTAACGTTCCATTATCATTTTTATCTCTTCCTGCTCGGATATAAGTATCTTTTAGAGTTTCTTGTTCTAGTCTTGTTTGAATACCAGCATCTACGGTCGAATAAATCGTAAGACCACTACTATATACATAATTTTTAGCCAACTCTCTTGAAATATCTTTTTCTTCCATAACCTGTGAAATAACTTGTTCGATAACAGCATCTGTATGATAAGAATAACCAGAAGATGTTGTCATTTCACCTTTTTGGAATGGTAATCCTGCTTCTGCTTTTGCAATCGCTGTATCATATTCTTGTTGATCTGTCACATAACCAAGCTCCTTCATTTTAGCTAAAACTGTTTTTGTTTTATTCTTTATTTTTTCTGTATTATCTTTACTAGTATCAAATGGGTCATAAGCATTTGGTGAACTATTAATTCCCGCCATAAAAGCACATTCTGCTAAATCTAAATCTTTTGCACTTTTATTAAAATAATACTCAGCTCCTAATTCCACACCATGTAAATTGCTAGAACCTACAAATAAAATATTTAAATATAGTTCCAGAATTTGGTCTTTGGATATCATTCTTTCTACTTGGTAGGCTTTTGCCCATTCTTTTACCTTTCTCATAATGCCTTCCATACCAGATGCTTCATCATCCTTTGTGATATTTTTTACCAATTGTTGTGTAATCGTACTTCCTCCATAAGAACTCTTTCTAAACAATGTATTTACAATCGCTCCTGCTGTTCTTTTAAAATCCACTCCACTATGTTTATAATATCTTTCGTCCTCAATTGCTACATAGGCTTTTGGTAAATAATCTGCCATATCCTCTAATGTGATAACTTTTCTCTTTTCATCGCCACTTAAGTTAGCAATAACAGCTCCATTATTATCTACAATAACGGAATTGGCTGCTCCTATTTTTAATTCTTCTTTTGTGATTTCAAATTCATCACCAAATAGTCCAAAAAACATTCCTGCAACAATTCCTGCTCCAATCACACATAACAACAAAAATAGAACTAACATTATTTTCAATGTTAATACTAATTTTGGATGTCGATTCGAAAATTTATTCTTTTGTGACTTTCTAACTTCTGGTTTCTTCGTTTGTGTATTGGCTCCTGATTTCTTCTTTTGCATCGTTTCCCTCTTTTTATTATTTGCTACTTTATGTGGTTTTGTCTTTTCTCTATTATCTGTATGTTTTCCCTTATTACTTGGCATTTTTGTTTCCTCCTTGCCAATTTTATAATTTGACAAATACATTATATTATATTTTTTAAAAAAAGGAAAGCATTTATTAGAATTTTTAAGAAATGATTTTAGGACATGGAGACGTAGATGATGTCCCTAACTACTCAAAATTGCTAACTTAATGTGTTATCTATTATTTTTGCAACACCGCGTAAGCGACCAAACGACCCTTTGGCAAGTAGTATTGGAGCAACCTACCATATTAAAAATCTGAAGGTTGCGACACACAAGGTGTAAAAAAATAATAGATAACACATTAAATTGATGCATTATTTATGATAGGGACATCATCTACGTCCCCATGTCCTATGTCCTAAACAATGGTATTCATTCCAACCAATTGAACAATCCTCACTCTATCTTTTTCCACTTGTTTCATAATTTCTTGAAAAGGTTGTTTCTTATTGATTTGAGCCTCATATATTTCCGATGTTTTATATTTTGTATTTTTATCATAATCAAATTCCTCTCTATCTTGGAATTCTATATCATAATCATTGATACATATTCCATTAAACCTCTTCTTTTCTATTTTTACATTACCTCTAAGATTAACAATCATTGCATTTTCATAAATATTATATTGATTCATTAATTCAGAAGGAAAATCCACATTTAAAATCAGCTTTGATTTCGCTAAACCTTTTCTTTTATTGTTTCCCACAGTTATCATGATGCCATCTTGTTCTAATATTTGTTTTTCTATCTTTCTAAATTTTTGAATATGATTAGTTACAATATTAACTCTTTTGTATTCTTTTGCTATATTTCTTATATTAGCAAGCATATTTTCTGTTACATCATTGACTAAAATGGATATTTGCGTCTCTTCTTTTTTCATTTCTTTTTTTCCTAAAATATAATCTAACACTTTGTCAGAAAGTACTTCAAATAGCCATCTTCCTTCTGCTATTTCCAAACAATAAGAATGTAATAAATTGACATACTCTTCTTGCTTTTGTATTTTTTGACTAATCACAATCCTTTTACTGATTGTTTTATCTAATATCTTTTTTGTTTTTTTAGCTAATTTAAATGCTTTTCTACTAGCTATTTTTTCTGCTCCAATTGGCAAAATAATTTTGTCTTCTCTTAATTGAATCACATTAAATATTTTAAAAATAAAATTGGGCTTGTCAGCCTCTTGTATACAATACAAAAAAATCACTCTCCTATACTTTATTCAAATATATGAAAGTGATTTCATTATTATAACTGTTAAAATATATTATCTATTTTACAATATCTCTTTTTAATAATTGATTTTCGACGATTCCTATTCCTATAAAAATATCATTATGATAAATTCGATAATTTTCATCTTTTAGTTTTTGTGTTAATTTAACGCCATTCAAAAACAATTTTAATTCTCTGTCCTCTAAATTTATCCTTTGTCTTTCTTGAAATAACTTTTCTAACGTAATAAAATGTTGTTCCACAAATTTTGTATCTTGTATGTTTTTCTCTAATTGATCCATGGATACTGCAACTTCCATATTGAAATCCCCTACTTGCACTCGATTTAAGCCAGACATATAACCAATGGTTCCCAACCTCTGTGCAATATCTTCACACAAGCTCCTCATATAAGTACCTTTTGAGCATGCCACTCGAAATTGAATTTGTTTTTGTTCTTCTTCCATTTGTAGTAATTTTATTTTATAAATTTCTATTTGTCTTGGTTGTATTTCTATAGTTTGTCCCTTTCGAGCATACTCATACAATTTTTTTCCTTTTACTTTAATCGCCGAATACATTGGTGGAATTTGTTCTTGTTTTCCTAAAAAACTTTTCAATATTTCTTCTATGTTTTCTTTTTGAAAAATAGTTTGAGGTACCTCTTTTTTTCCTATCATAGTACCTTCTGTATCTGCTGTATCTGTTTTAACACCCAATGTTAATGTTACATCATATATTTTATCATGATTGACTAAATATTTTGAACATAAAGTTCCTTTTCCTATTAATAATGGCAACACACCAGTTGCCATTGGGTCTAATGTTCCTGTATGTCCTACTTTTTCATGAAATATTTTTTTTGCTTTTCTTACTATGTCATGAGAAGTACAGTTTTTTGGTTTATTTATAATTATGATTCCATCCATTTTTTTATTTCTTTCATTAATTTTTCTTTTACTTCTTGTATGGTTCCTTTTACTAATGCTCCTGCTGCCCTTGCATGACCGCCACCACCAAATAATAAACAGATATCAGATACATTGATACCATCTTCCGAACGTAACGATACTTTATAAACATCTTCATTATCTTTTTGTCTAATAAAGATAGCTACTTGCACTCCTTCAATATCTTTTCCAATATTCACTAATCCATCGTGGTCTCCTGATTCTGCATTAACTTCTCGTTCATCTTGAGATGTCATATAACTAAAAGAAACCTTTCCATCTTCTAGCAATTCCATTCTATCGATTACTCTTTTGGTTAATTCAAAGTTTGCTTTTGTCTTGGTTCCCATTGTTCTTTTATAAATATCAGGAATATCCACTCCTACTCGAATCAATTCAGCTGTATATTCGAAAGTATCTGGTGTAATGCCACTATAACGAAAGCCACCTGTATCTGTAATAATTCCAGTCATAATACAAGTTCCTATTTCTTTTGTGATGGTAACACCAAAATATTCTGCCATACTGATTAATATTTCACAACAAGCTGGTGATGCTGGATTGACATAGTTTAAATCTCCATACATATTATTACTTCCATGATGGTCAATTACAATTGTTTTTTGAGCATTTTCAAAATATTCATTTTTTGCCAATCTCTTAAAGTTACCACAATCTACCGAAATGGCTAAGTCATATTTCTTTCTTTCAGAGTCCATTTTAATTTCATTAGATGATGGCAAAAATTGAAACATTCTTGGATATTCTGGGATGATGACATCTGATTGCTTATTTAGTTCTTGTAACATTAATTTCATAGCTAAGCTACTACCCATAGCATCTCCATCTGGTGATTCATGAGTTAAAATAACGATACTTTCTGCTTTTTTTATTTCTTCTAAAATTTCATCTAAAGTCATTTTCTTTCCTTCTTTCTAACAGACGTTTTCATTTTATAACATTTATATAGAAAATTTATTATATTTTTATAAAGTAACAATTCGGGGGAACCAGCAAGTTACAGTCTGTTATACAATTACAGACTGTTAGCAGCTAGGAGTTACTTCTATAAAAATATAATAAATTTTCTTAAATAAGATGATTAAATTACTCTTCTTTCTTAGGCATAATCTCCTTCAATATCGTATCTATCTTTGCCCCATATTCCAATGAATCATCCAACTCAAATACTAACTCTGGTGTATTTCTCAAATTGACTCTTTTCGCCAATTCGCTTCTAATAAAACCAGATGATTTTTTAAGTCCTGCTAATGTATCTTTCAAGTTCTTTGCATTTAATATACTAACATATACCCTAGCATATTTAAGGTCATTACTAACTTTTACTTTTGTCACACTAATTAAACCTGTCACATTCGGATTTTTTAGCTCATAACCAATAATTTGGCTAAGCTCTTTTCTATATTCTTCTTCAATACGACCCAATCTTGCTTGGTTCTCTGGCATTTTATTTTCCTCCTATCTTCAAAAGGGATTGAGGGACGTTCCTTAAAATCCCTTTTTTAGGGATTTAGGGGACAGTCTTTTTTCTTTTCATCATTTAAGGAGTGTCCCCCTATTCCCTGAAACAGGGATTTTAAGGAACGTCCCTCAATCCCTATCTAGAAATTTCCTCCATGATATACACCTCAATTGTGTCGCCTTCTTTGATATCGTTATAATCCTCGATTTGCATACCACACTCAAAGCCTTTACCGACTTCTTTTACTTCATCTTTAAATCTCTTCAAAGTTGCCAAATGGCCATCATGAATAACCACATTCTCACGAATCACTCTCACACCTGCATTTCTCTCTACTTTTCCGCTTAAAACGTAGCCACCTGCAATCGTTCCAACATTAGATATTCTAAAGGTTTGTCTTACTTCCACATTTCCAATTACTTTTTCTTCAAATTCTGGGTCTAGCATTCCTTTCATAGCAGCTTCTACATCTTCAATGGCTTGATAAATAATAGAATATTGTTTGATTTCCACTTCATCCTTTTCTGCCATTTCCTTCGCCATATTATCTGGTCTTACGTTAAAGGCAATGATAATCGCATTTGAGACTTTAGCAAGTGTAACATCAGATTGATTAACCGCTCCTGCTGCTGCGTGAATTACTTTGACTCTAACTTCTTCATTCTCTAGTTTTTCTAAAGATTGTTTTACCGCCTCTACAGAACCTTGTACATCTGCTTTTACAATTAAATTCAATACTTTTAGATTTCCTTCTTCCATTTGACTAAATAGATTGTCTAAAGTCACCTTCGTTGTGCTATTAATTGCTTTTTCTCTTTCTTGATGTTTTCTTCTTTCAATTAGATGTTTTGCCATTTTTTCATTCTTAACCTCATAGAAAGTATCTCCTGCTGATGGTACTTCTGTTAGTCCCATAATTTCTACTGGTGTAGAAGGACCAGCAGCTTTTACGCTTTTACCTTTGTCATCTTTCATGGCTCTGATTCTACCAATCGATGAACCTACTACAATCGTATCTCCCACATCTAGCGTTCCTCTTTGTACTAACATCGTAGCAATCGCACCTTTTGCTTTGTCTAGTCTTGCTTCGATGACAGTTCCTTTGGATTGTTTATTTGGATTTGCTTTTAATTCTAAGACATCGGCTTCTAATAATACCATTTCTAATAATTGGTCAATATTTTCATTTTTCTTAGCAGAGATTGGCACAAAAATAGTGTCTCCTCCCCATTCTTCTGGTACCAATTCATAGGCCATTAATTCTTGTTTTACTTTATCCATATTGGCATCTGGTAAATCCATTTTATTAACCGCTACAATAATTGGTATTTCTGCTGATTTAGCATGATTAATCGCTTCTATGGTTTGTGGTTTTACTCCATCATTGGCAGCCACGACTAAAATAGCAATATCCGTAATCTGCGCTCCTCTTGCTCTCATCGCTGTAAACGCTTCATGTCCTGGTGTATCTAAGAAAGTAATTTCTCTATCTTTTACTTTTACTTTATATGCACCAATGGCTTGGGTAATACCACCTGCTTCTCCTTCAATGACATTGGTTTTTCTAACCGCATCTAACAATGAAGTTTTACCATGGTCTACGTGTCCCATAACAACAATAACTGGTGGTCTTGTCTCTAAATCTTCTGCTCTATCTTCTGAATCATCAAATAAAATGTCCTCTTCTGTTACCGTTTCTTTTTTCGTAGCATTGATACCAAATTCTTGTGCAATCAGGTAAGCTGTATCAAAATCAACTTCATTATTAATAGATGCCATGATTCCATATCCTAGCAACTTTTTAATAACTTCTGCTGTTGTTTTTTTCATTTCAGCAGCAAAGTCTTTTACCGTAATGGTTTCTGGAATTTGAATATCCGTTAATTTGAATATTTTTTGTTTGGTTCTTTCTTCTTGATTTTTGTTATTTCTCTTCTTGCCTCTTCTTCCACGCTCTGTTGTTAAATCATAGTAATCTAACATACCACCATCTTGGTCATTAAACATATTAGATAAACGATTCGTCTGTTTTAGATTTTTTAATTTGCCTTCATCAAAATCATTTCCTGCATTATTTCTCCTGGTTTTAGATTTCTTATTGGTTCTATTTTCATCAAATCTATTATTTCTTTGTTTATCTTGCCCTCTGTTATATTCTCTTACCGTTTCTTTCTCTCCTGTCTCTACCGCCATAATATTTTTGATGTTTTTCTCAATTCCCTTTTCATCTAATGGCCTTCTTCCATATCTTTCCCCATTATTTCTATTATTATTAAATCTATTATTACCATTGTTATTATTATAATTTCCTCTATTGTCATTATGGTTTCTGTTGAAATTATTATTTCTATAATTATTATTTGGGTTATTTTGATTTCTATTTCTATTATTATAGTTATTATTTCTATTGTCTCTATTTTGATTCAATGGTCTCTCTGTATTTCTAGTTCTAGGGGCTTCCTTTGTTTGTACTCTTGGTGTTGTTGGCTCTTGTTTCTCTTCTACGTTCGTTTTAACAGGTTCTACTTTTGGTTGTACCTCTTCTTTAACTGGCTCCTCCTGTTTTGGTTCTTCTTTTTTAAGACCAAATAATTCACTAACCGTCATTGGTTTATTTGGCTTATTACGATAAATAATCTTTGTTTTGATTTCTTTCTACAAAACCAACATTATTTTTCTTTCCTTCTTTTTTCACTACCTCTGTTTTCTTTTCTGGTTCTTCTTGTGCTATAATAACTTCTCTTCTAATGATAACAGGTGCTTTCTCTTCTTTTTTCACGTTTTTATCCTTTTCTTCCTTCTTTTTTCCTTCTTTTTTGGTTAATGCACTTTCTATTTTCTTTGCTTCGTCTTCCTCTACTCCACTCAAATGACTTTTTACGTCTATCTTTAATCTAGTTGCTACATCTAATATTTCTTTACTGGTTAAGCCTAATTTTTTTGCAATTTCATGTATTTTAATCTTACCCAATAAGTTCACCCCCATTATTTATTTTTTGTATTTCGCTAGCTAAATGACTATCTTCTATTCCAATAATTGCTTTATTGGATTTTCCAATGGCTTTGCTCAAAATTTCAATCTCCCCTTCTATGATAATTGGTATATCATATTCGTAACTTATGTTTCTAAATTTGTCTTTGGTTCTATCCGATGCGTCCTTGGCTACTATCATTAAATAAACTTTTTTCTTTTTGACTTGTAACTCCACACTATCTGCTCCAAAACAAACTTTTCTAGCTCTTGCTGCTAACCCCATTAAACCTAATATTTTATTATTGATCAAGAATCACACCTCTTAAATTTTCATAAATTTCTTCTGATATTTTACTATCTAATATTTTTTCTAATCTTTTGGATTTGATGACTTTTTCTAAGCATTGTATATCATCACATAAGTAAGCACCTCTGCCTTCTTGTTTTCCCGTTCTATCAATGCTTATCTCATTTTCTTTATTTTTTACAATTCGAATCAAATCTCTTTTATCCTTTTTGCTATTACACCCCATACAAGTTCTCTGTGGTTGATTTTTCATAACTTTACGTGTCCTTCCTTTTATTGTATGTTTATATTATTTCGCTTATTCTTCGTTCTCTGGTTGTGCTTCTTCTACAATTTCATTTACTGGTTCTTCTACTGTTTCTTCTACTTCTTCATTTTGTGCATTCATTAGCATTTCTCTAAATTGTGTTTCTGACTTAATATCTATTTTCCAGCTTGTCAATCTGGCTGCTAATCTCGCATTTTGTCCTGATTTTCCAATGGCTAATGATAATTGGTCATCTGGAACAATTACTTGAGCAAATTTTTCCTCTTCCTTAATATCCACCGCCAATATTTGTGCTGGAAGCAATGCTGATGCAATATAAATAGATGGGTCTTCATTCCATTCTATGACATCAATCTTCTCTCCATTTAATTCATTGATTACATTTTGAATTCTAACTCCCTTTTGTCCAACACAAGAGCCCACTGGGTCAATGTTAGGGTCTGGCGAATGCACCGCTACTTTGCTTCTGTATCCTGGGTCTCTCGAAACACTCTTAATTTCGATTACCCCTTCATAAATCTCTGGTATTTCAAATTCTAATAATTTTCTTACAAAATCAGGATGACTTCTAGATACAATTACTTGTGGTGTTCCTTTCGCACCTTTTTCCACTTCTAATACATATCCTTTTACTTTATCATTGACATGATAATGCTCGGTTGGAATCTGCTCTTTAGAAGGCATCACTCCTTCTAACTTTCCTAAATCCATAACCACAATATTGTGGTCTGCTTTTTGAACTAAACCTGAGACAATTTCTCCTTTTCTATCATTAAATTCTGTATAAATAATTTCTCTTTCTGCTTCTCTTAATTTTTGAATAATGACTTGCTTTGCTGTCTGTGCTGCAATTCTACCAAAATCTCTTGGTACAATTTCTATTTCAACCATATCTCCTTCTTTATAATCTGGATTGATTTTTTGCGCCTCTTTCATATTAATTTGCACATCTTTGTCAGTCACCCTTTTCATTACTTTTTTTAAGGCGTATACATGAGTGGCACCTGTTTTTTGGTCCATTTGTACTTTTACATTTTCTAATGACTCAAAGTTTCTCTTATAGGCTGTTACTAATGCTGTTTCAATGGATTCTAATAAATACTCCTTTTGAATTCCCTTTTCTTTTTCTAATTCCTCCAATGCTAAAATTAATTCTTTGTTGTCAATTGCTTGCTCCTTCATTTTTTAATCACTTTCCTTTCCTTTTTACCAATGATAAATTGTCTTTAATTGTGCTACATTTTTACGTTCGATTTCTATTTCTTCTGCTTCACTTTCTATGGTTAGTATTTCTTCTTCCCATCCTAACAGGATTCCTTGATATTCTTTTTTTCCGTGTTTCATCTTTTTTGAATAATTTAACTTGAACTTCTTTCCCTATATTTTGTTCGATATGCTTATTTTTTCTCAGTACTCTTTCAATGCCAGGTGAAGAAACTTCTAGAAAGTATTGTTCTTTGATATAATCTGCTTCATCTAATAAATCATTAATTGCATTATTTACTTTTTCGCAATCCTCTAAGTCAATTCCTTCTGGTTTGTCAATCAATATTCGTAAAAAATAATTTTTACCTTCTTTTGCATATTCCACATCATATAAATCATATTCCATTTGTTCAATAGTTGGCTTGATTAAAGCCTCTACTCTTTCTTCTATATTTGCCAAATCTTCCTCCTTTTTTTAGAAGATTGGGACATGGACATGGGGACGTAGATAATGTCCCTATCTCCAAATTATTTAATTTGTTTATTTATGCTTAATTGGATTATAGCGACATTATCTACGTCCCCATGTCCCATGTCCCAATCTATTTTCCAAAAATCAAGAGTGGGATTTGTTCCCACTCTTGCTGTATTTTATGTTTCTTGTACTATTATACCCATTTTTTGGTATAAATGCAAGCCTTTTTTCATTTTTTTTAAACTTTTTCCAATATTTCCACTGTTTCTTCTGCTTCTCCAACATCACCAATCTTAATATCTCTAACATGATTGATTTTTTCCCAAGTTGTTTCTCTCTTAAATAAACATTTAAAATTAATCACTAACCAAGACCCCATAAACAATGGATAACATACTAATCCTTTTAACATTGGCTTAATTGGTCGTCTATCTAATAACATAACAATTATTGCTGTTCCAATTGGTAGTAAAAAGGTTGGTACTAAGTATCTTAATATATTAATCATTAATTCTAGTTCCGTCATTCCATTTCCTGCATACATTAAGAAATTAGTTCCTAATAATACTAATGTAATAATAAACATTGGTATACTACCTACAATATATAATAATCCATCAAAATTCATCATCGTTTTATTTTCTTGTGCTGCTACTGCTAATTGTTTGGTATATTCCTTAATACATTGCATATGTCCTACTGTCCATCTGCTTCTTTGTGACCAACTTTGTTTAAATCCTACTGGTTGCTCATCATAAACAATGGCATCGGTTGCCCAACCTAATCTTTTTCCTTTGATAATTCTTTTTAAAGAAAATTCAATATCTTCTGTCAAGGTAACTGTTTTTAATCCGCCCTCTGGCTTAATAACATCAAATCTTACCATAAATCCTGTACCATTTAACAATGGTGATAAACCTAAATTATATCTTGCTAAATGATAGAATCTGTGCATGGTCCAATAAAAAATAGCATACCCTGCTGTAATCCAACTATCGGTTGGATTTTTAATATCTCTATAACCTTGTACGACTTCTTCTCCTTGGCATAATTTTTTATTCATATTCTTAATAAAATCTGGGTCTACAATGTTATCTGCATCAAATACAAAAAACGCATCATAAGGAGCATTTTCTTCTATTTTTTGTTGTAAAAACCAATCTAAAGCATGCCCTTTTGTTTTTTTGCTTACATGATATCTTTCATATACAATGGCTCCTGCTTCTCTAGCTACTTGTGCTGTGTTGTCAGTACAATTATCTGCAATCACATAAATATCGTATAATTCTTTGTTATAATTTTGCTTTTTTAAGCTTTCTACTAAATTTCCTACGACTGTTTCTTCATTATGTGCTGGTATAATTGCCATAAATCTATGGTTTTTGTTTATTTTTAGCGGTTTATCTTTTATTTTTACTAAAGAACATAAACTTACCATGATTTGATATAACCAAAATATCGTTATAGTCCATACAAGCGCTTCTCTTAGTATATATAAATAATCCATTTTTTTACCTCTCTTTTTAATATTATTTCTATATAATAATATTATGCTACATCTACTATTATACTATTATAGTTAAAATTATGCAATGTTTTTTGAAAAATTTAATCTTTTTTTAAGAAATTAAAGATAGTGTTCATGCAATGCTACCAACTTAAAGTGTTATCTATTATTTTGCGACACTGCGTAAGCGACCAGCCACTGCATACTGCCATTGTAACAAGCCAAGCTTTAACAGTGGACAGCAAAACGAGCCTTTGACAAGCGCGATTGGAGCAACCTACCATGTTTAAAATCTGAAGGTTGCAACACTCAAAGTGTAAAAAATAATAGATAAACCTTAAATTAGCAAAATTGATGTTCCTCCCTCATGTTATTTAATTTTAAACAAATTCTTTCCAAACTAAATTAGCCAAATCCATTCCTTTATTAGTCAATCGAATCCAATCGCCATCTACCACTAGCAATTGTTCTTCTACCAACTTTTCAATCTCTTCTCGAAACAAAAAAATGGGATTTTTCACAAACTTTTCTTTGAATTTTTGAATACTCACTCCCTCTATTTTTCGTAATCCTAACAACATATACTCTTTTTTCTGTTCCTCTAAAGTTTGCTTTTCTTCAATGGTTTTATCCTTAAAATCCCACTCTCCCGCTTCTGTAAAAACCGAATTAGAATAGCGAATACCATTTAAATAGGAATGAGCTGTTGCTCCTAATCCAATATATTCCTTTTGTTCCCAACAGTTCCAATTATGTTTAGATTCTTTCCCTTTTTTAGCAAAATTAGATATTTCATAATGCTTATATCCATTTAATTCTAATGTATTTTTTACATACCAGTACATTTGTCTTTCTAGCTCTTCCTCTAGCAATTGCAACTCTCCTGTGCTAATCATTTTCTCCATTTTGGTATTCTCTTCTACGATTAGCGAATACACGCTCACATGACTCGGGTTCAATTTTTGGATTTCTTCTAGTGTTTCTTTCATATCTTGAATCGTTTGATTCGGTAATCCTATCATAAGGTCTATGTTAATATTTTCAAAACCAATTTCTTTTACCATTTGATATGTTTCTAAAAACTCCTGATAATTATGGATTCTTCCTATTTGTTTTAATAACACATCTTTCGTACTTTGCAAACCAATGCTAATTCGATTGATACCTGATTTCTTGTATTGTTCTAATTTTTTCCTAGTAATCGTTCCTGGATTAATTTCTATCGTAATTTCTATGTCCTCAAATCTGGTTTGATTGTTTTTTAATTTTGTGTTTAGCTTTACTAATAATTGTTCGATATATTTTTCATGGATAAAAGAGGGAGTTCCTCCCCCTATATAAATGGTTGTAACATCATAATTACTGATATCATACTGTTCCATTTCTTTGCTTACTTTTTGTATGTAATTCTCCACTTGACCACATTGGTCTGTATAAGATACAAAGTCGCAATAATAACATTTACTTTTACAAAATGGTATATGAATATAAATGCCTAACTCTTTACTTTTCATCTGCTATCTCCATAATCTTTTTTAATCGATAATTCACGCCTGATTTGCCGATTGGTTCTTTTAATAATTTTCCTAATTCAATTAATGACATATCTGGATTTTCTAATCGTAACCTCGCAATCTCTTTTAAATTTTCCTCTAATTTTTGAAATTTTCCTGTTTTTTGTAGTTTTTTGATAGCCGCAATTTGTTGAATGGAAGCATTGATAGTTTTGTTTAAATTAGCTGTTTCACAATTCACCAATCGATTGACTTTCCCTCTCATTTCTTTTTGAATTCGAATATCCTCAAATTGCATAACAGCTTTACCTGCTCCTATTAGGGCTAAAAATTTTGAAATTTCTTCGCCTTCTTTGATATAGATAGATAATTGAAAAGTTTTTACACAGATTCCCAATGTTTGCAATATGTTTACTAATTTATCTCGGTTTTGCTGATTGCTTACATTGATTTCTAAATGATATTCCTTTTCTGGATTATTAACCGAACCTGACCCCATGAAAGCACCTCTCACAATTGCTTTTCCATTCTCTTCTTTCCAATTCGTTTCAGATGCTAGATAAATTTCTTTATTTTGTATGGAAACCATGTTTATGTCTTTTCTTTTAACGGTAATGACAAATATTTTTCCGTGATATGTCTATTTTATGGTCAATCTCTAAATTGGATAAGAGCTTAGAAAAGCGATTAATGTTATAATCACTTTCTGTTGAAAACTTGATTTCTTTCTGATTGACTATATTGGTATTTCCAGATATTAAATATCCCATTAATTCATTTTTTACCAATTCGTTGTTGGATAAGTTACTATTTTTATTTAATTCTTGCTTAATATCAGAAGAAAATGACATCTTACCTCTCCTTTTTTCTTTTACTTGCTTTTTTAAGTTTATTATATTTTTTATGCAGTAACAAATCGTGGGGACCAACAAGCTACAGTCTGTTATGCAATTACACACTGGTGATGTTGGGAGTTACAAATAAAAAATATAATAAACGTTAAACTAAAAACATTAATAATAATTGAAATCTATAATTTGGTCACAACTACTCTGTCCTTCCCATACAAATCCTTTTTACAATAAGGATTCGTATACTTTTCCTCTTTTTTTATCAAATCCATTACATCCTCTTTTTGGTCATAACCAATTTCTAAGCACAAATAACCACCATATTTTAAGAAATCATCTGCTTGATGAATAATTTTACGATAAAAGTCCAAACCATCCCAACCTCCATCCAATGCCATAAGTGGCTCATTTTGCACTTCTTTGTCTAATGTTTTCACAATTTCTGTTTTTATATAAGGTGGATTGGACACAATCATATCATATTTTTCTTGCGGTATTTCATAAAATAAATTCGAAGAAAGAAAAGCAATTTGCTTATCCACCTTGTTATTTTTAGCATTCCTTTCCGCTATCGATAAAGCCTCTTCACTTATATCAGTCGCTGTAATCTGACTATTTTCTATGTATTTAGCAAGTGATATTGCTATGGCTCCACTTCCTGTACACAAATCTAATATTTTTTTGGCATTGATTTTTTTAGCAATTTGAAGCACTTCTTCTACTAAAACTTCTGTGTCTGCTCTAGGTATTAATACATCTTCATTAACATAGAAATTCATTTTCATAAATTCTTGTTGGTGTGTAATATGTTGTAAAGGAATTCCTTTGATTAATTTTTCTATCGCTTTGAAATATTTTTCTTTTTGCTCTTGTGTTAATTTATTTTCGTCATGTACCATTAGGTATTGTCTGTTTTGCTTTAAGATATATTGCATGAGTAACCTAGCTTTTAATTTTGGACTGTCAATGTTTTTGGTTTTTAGTTGTATATTGGCTTTTCCCATTGCTTCTTGGATGGTCATATTCATACCTTCTTTCTAGTATGATTATACCATACCCTATTTTGATTGACAACGAATTTATTTTTAAGTTTGGTTTTTTAACAAGATTCTCCAAAATGACATTTTACAAAAAATAGGAAACAACCTAAAATACTTTTTCAAGTATCTCAGGTTGTTTCTACGATACACACAATTTAAAGTTTCTCTATATAGCCCTTTAAAATCCAGAATGTTAGGACAAATTCGATAAAATCACATATACCGAATAATAAACCAATGCAACTGATTTCCATTACCAAACCTATTGCAGTAGCAACCACTCCTACAAATGATAATAATAACGTAAATATGATTGTCGATAACCGAATATCAGAAAAATTCTTATGAAACAATTTCCACAATCTTATGGTTAATCCAATCATTACCATCACCTGGACAATCAAAACTGTTGCTTGTACATTAAATTGTACTATCAATTTGTATTCCTCCTTTTTATATTTTAAACTGATACTTTACTTAAAATCAGTTTAAAGGAATATTGCACATAAGCTTTTTGCTTTATAGCATTTATATTATACTCTAATTTTTACGCATTTGCAATGGATATTTCTCAATCAAAAAACTTTTTGAAATCAGTTTCATTTATTTTTTCTTTCTGTAATAGTTCCTCTGCTATGCTATCTAACTTATCTCGATGTTTTTTTAACAAAGTTTGTGCATAATTATAAGCCGTATCAATTAGTGTTTTTACTTCTTGTCCAATCTTATCTCCAATATCTTCGCCAAACATTTGCATTTCATATGGCTCTTTTCCTTGAAAATCAATTGGACCCAAAGTGTCACTCATGCCATATTTGGTTACCATGTCTCTTGCTATTTGGGTTGCTACTTCAATATCATTGCTAGCTCCTGTAGAAATATCATCTAATACTAATTTTTCTGCTGCTCTTCCCCCTAATAAAGCAATTAATTTTTCTTGCATTTCTGTTTTAGAGATATAATATTTGTCCTCATCTGATTTATACATGGTATAACCACCAGCTACCCCTCTTGGAATAATAGATACTTCTTTTACATCCGTTTGTGTTGGCAAATATCGACTAACAACGGCATGTCCTGCTTCGTGGTATGCGGTTAGTTTTTTGTCTTTTTCCGAATAAACTCTGGTACGTTTTTCTAGTCCTACTGTTACCTTTTTTACCGCTTCTTCAATATCATCATTTTCAATATCTTCATGCTTATTTTTCGTGGCTATGATAGCTGCTTCATTTAAGATATTAGCCAATTCTGCTCCTGTCAATCCTGCTGTATCTTCTGCTATACTTTCTAAATTCACATCATCTGCCATTCTTTTGTCCTCTGCATGTATTTTCAGAATTTCTAATCTTCCTTTTAAATCTGGTGTTGGAATCGTAATTTGTCTGTCAAATCTTCCTGGTCTTAACAATGCTTTGTCCAACATTTCTGGTCGGTTGGTTGCTGCTAGTACAATAATCGTTTCTTCTGAACTAAAGCCGTCCATTTCTACCAATAATTGATTTAACGTTTGGTTATTTTCTGTTTCTGCTCCACTATTAGAACTTCTTCTAGAACCAATCGCATCAATTTCATCAATAAATACAATACAGGGTGCTAATTTTCTAGCTTTTTCAAATAATTTTCTAACACGAGAAGCTCCAAGACCTGCAAACATTTCGATAAATTCAGACCCACTCATAGAAATAAAGGGAACATCTGCTTCTCCTGCAATTGCTTTTGCAATTAATGTTTTACCTGTTCCTGGCTTTCCATATAATAAAACACCTTTTGGAATTTTGGCTCCCATTTTTGTGAATTTTTCTGGCTTTTTCAAAAATTCTACAATTTCAACTAACTCTTCTTTTTCTTCGTCTAAACCTGCCACATCATTAAATTTAACTTTTGTTTTTCTTTCCGTATCATCATATACTTTCCCTTTTTCTCCCAATCCTTGCATTTTAAATATCATGATAAATAAAGCAAGCATAATGAAGGTCGGTAAAAAGGATATAATAAAAGCTGGAATTTGTGCTAGTGGACTTCTTGGTTTTTGTATTAATTCTATTTCATTTCCTTCTGCTACTTTGTCTTGTACTAATCCAATGAAGCTTTCTGTGTTGGGAACAATGGATTTTTTCTCCTCTTCTACCTCTTTTTGTTTTACTTTAACGGTAGTACTATTGACTGTCATCTCGATTTTTTCAATGTTTCCATTTGCTAATTCTTTGATTAAATCTGTATAGGCTAATGTATTTTCGTCTTTTTTATCTTTTTGATTCATAAAAACGATGGCTAATCCTACTAATAAAACCAATAGTACTACTAGACTAATCAGATATATCCACATTTTTTTATTTTTTGATTTCTCATCCTTTTTCTTACTCATATTTTTACTTCCTTCCTTTTAATCGTTTCATCCAGTTTCGAAACTTAAACCCCTTGTGGCTCTCCCCCATCCACCTCTTCTTGTTTTTCTTTATCTTCTTTCTGATTTTTCTTCTGTTCTTTCTCTTCTTTTTTATCCTTTTCTTGCCTTTCCTTCTTCTCTTGTTCCTGTTTTTCCTCTTGTTGTTTTTCTTCCATTTCCTTCTTTACCATTTCTTGTGCCTCTAAAATTTTCATCAATTCAATTTGTTGTTTCACAAATTCTGTTTTTAATATAAAGATAGCTGCTACTAGGTAAATTGCTGCAACAGAAACATACATAACTTGGAAATATTCCATATTAAAATCCATAAAAATATTAACAGCAATGTACAATATATTTAAGAAAATAGATAAGGTAAGTGCATAAATTGACATATTAAATACAGCCAAAAATCTCATTTTAATACGTGCTATCCAGGTGGTCAAAAAGCCAAAAACACTTAAAAATACAGCATTAGATAGAGTCGTCAAAAGATACATGATAAAACTATAAGCAAATATCGTAATAAACACGCTAATATATACGGTTATGATTTGGGAACTATTCGCATAATCGATTACATTTTGCTTCGTAAATTCCGTGATTCCTATTTGTTGTAAAAGTTCTTTATATTGATAATTAATCGTTCCTGCTATTGCTCCATTTTTCAAAATAACTTTATCTTTTAAAATAATCATTCCGCTTCCAGACTTTTCAATCTCATTGATATATTGATTGATGGATTGCTCTTCTTCTGTTTTCGTATCAATAATGGTTCTTCCTACATAAGAGTCTTCTTCTGAAATCGTAAGTCTTTCGTCTGAAGAAACATCTAGTCTTCCTTCTTTATACGTAAATTCTGGAAATTCCTCTTTTAAATATCTCATACCCTCTTGTAGCATTTGATGTGTCTGATAGATTGTACCAAGACAAAGGACAATCGCTAAAATTGCTACGATTCTACAGATATACGTAAAGGCTCTCCCCAATCCTTCTGCTGCCATATCTGGATACTTTTCAATTTTTGTGATAGAATTCCATACTTTTTGAAAAAATCCTTGCTTTAACGTATTATTTTTTTCTTGTTTTTCTTCACTCATGATTGATACTCCCTTCTTATGCTTGAATCTACCAATTTAGGATTGACGGAAAAAATTGCTTTATCTCCAATCTCAACCCCTTTGTTCTCTATATCACATACCACATGATAGGTTCCAATTCTTCCTAAAATTTGGCAATTCGTACCATTTATTTTAACATACATTGCTTGCTTCTTAAAAAATAATTTCATACTTTCGGCTAAATAACGCATTTTATCAATGAATCGGAACATGTCTCTATCATTTTTCACATTAAGACCATTCATATAGCCACATGGAATAATAGCCACTTTCATTTTCTTTGGTGTTGTATAAATGTTAGAATAGCCAATGTTAAATCCTTTGGGTAATTCTTTTATTTCTGATACCTTTGATTCTAACGTTCCGATTCTTTTCAATCCTATTGAATTTTGAAAAGAAATTCTTCCTGAAAAAGCGGAACCAACTCTAACTGCATTTAAGTGCATATTCGGAAATTTTAAAAAGGCTGATGAATTACAAATATGAAGCATACCTGTTTCTATCTCATTCATTTTTAAAATTTCAATCACATCCATAAATCTTTCAAATTGTATATTGGTATATTTATCGTTATAAAAACTAAGTGAAAAATGGGAAAAAGTACCTTCTATTTCAATATTCTTCATACTTTTTAAAGCTTCTATCATACTATCTCGATTACAATAAACAAAGCCATACCTTCCAAAACCAGTATCAATTTTAAGATGTGCCCTTATTTTCTTACTCTTCTCTTTTCCAATTTGGTCAGCTACCTCAATATCTTCTTTCGAACCAATGGTAATAATAATGTCATTTCGTACTAAAGTTTCCACATCTTCTTTAATCGCTGTGGAGGATAACATTAAAATATCTTCTTTGATTCCTGCCTTTCTTAATTGAATGGCTTCTTCTATTGTTGAAACCGCAAAAAATGAAATACCATTGTCAATTAAAAACTTTGTATATTCCACTAATCCTAGTCCATAGGCATTTCCTTTTACCACAGCTATTATTTTGACGGGATTGCCCTTATCATCTTTTCCGGTTTTGTTAGCCATTTCTTTGATTTTTTCTATATTGTGTCTTAAATCTTCTTTTTTTATTACTAAAGTATTCACGTTTACCATCCTTTTATTTTTTACCAAATTCTGTCAACTAAAAAATGATAAATTTGAAAAAATGCGAATTGAAAGTAATTGAGATAGAAATTCTTAATCAATTTAATGGAAATAGTTCAAATATACTTTGAAAGGGTGCCATTAAATTCATTTAGAATTTATTCGAAAATTAGCTTGAACGAGCATTTTCGAAAATTTATCATTTTTTTAGTCGACTATATTAAATTATAAAAAACATTAATATTTATTTTTTTAATTTCATTTTTAATTGACGAATGGTTCTAAAAGCCTTTTCTGAAAAACGATACAATTGATAAGTAAGAGGCTTAAATGGTAGATACACTTCTCCAATAAACTCGGTAAAAGTTGCTCCAAAACCTTGTTTAAAACGATACAATCCATATTGTGGATGATTTTCATCTACAACTCCTGAAACTCCTCTAAAATCATATACATCGTCTTTTCTTTTAATTGCCATTTTTATCATTTCCCATTGTAACAAATAGTTTGGCATTAAGTTACGATGTTCATTACTGCTTGCTCCATATAAATACCAAGTTTTATTACCATAAAAAATAGGGATAACGCCTGATATTGGTTTACCTTCATAATATGCCATCAATATTTTCATATGGTCTGACCCCAAACAATCGTACATTTTTTCAAAGTATTCTAAAGGTCGAATAATGAAACCATCTCTTGCCCCTGTTTCTATCATAATTTTGTGAAAGTCTTTTAAATCTTCTTTGGTTCCCTCTTTCATCGTAACACCTTTTCTGGTTGCTAGACGAATATTATATCTCCATTTCTGTTTGAAGCCTGCCATAATCTCATCTTCTGTTTTCCCTTTGATATCTAATCGAAATACATATCTTGGTTGAATTTCGTCTTTGAAATCTTTGGCATCATCTTTAATGCGATAACCTAAATTCGTTACTACATTTCTAAAATCTTGGTCATCACTTAAAATATCTGGCTCCATTCTTAACACAATGGCATTGTATTTTTTGGCTAATTCTTTGGCACCATCTGTTAATTGTTTCATAACAGCCATATTATGAATATCACATACAGGTCCTCTGGAAGAGTACATGATGTTACCAAAAATTGGCATTTTACGAATCCACACACAAAGAGAGCCTATAATTTCCCCGTTATTTCCTTCTGCTAAAATGACTTCTGGCTTCCAGTTTGGCTTTTTCACTTCTGCCCATTCTAAAGACTGTTGAAAGTTGCCTCTTTCATGTCCTTCTAAAAATTTCTTATATTCTTTTTTCGCTTCTTCCGTATCTACAAATCTCATTTTTTTCTCTCATTCCTATCCTTAAGGCACAAATCTGGTTGGAAAAGAATTGGATATTTGGCTAGGCAAATCCAATGAATACAGTTTGCTTCACAAACTGCATACTAAATCTGTAACTCGTTTCACTCGAACAGCTTTAGCAAAATGCCAATTATTTTTCAACCTTGTCCTCTTTTATTATTATTTGCAATCTATTGGTATTTTACACTAAATCAAAAAAATTTACAAGTCTATCCATCTAGGTTCTCTATTTTTGAAAACAGTATAACTTGTATAGCCAATTTCTTTCAACAAATCCGTTGCTTTCTCGAAATCAGAACACACATCTTGAATCTTATGGGCATCTGAACCAATAGTTATCATTTTTCCACCTAATTCTTTATATCGAGTCAATATCTCAAAATTTGGATGAGGTTCTTGCAATCCATATCGATAGCCAGATGTATTGATTTCAATCCCCTTTCCTTTGTTTATAATATTTATAAGAATCTCATCTAAAATTTCTTTGTAATAGCTATACTTAATTGTTTTATTTTCATATCCACCATATCTGACAATATAATCAATATGACCATAGACATCAAATTCATCGTATATTTTTATATTTTCCAACACTTCTCTAAAATATTTTGTATAAGCCTCTTTTTGTGTTAGGCCTTCAAAAAAGCTGGCATCCATGGCAATGTCTTTTTTACAGGTTATATGAGAAGAACCAATAATAAAATCAAATGGATATTGTCTTACCATATTGCTAATGGTTTCTTTGATATCAGGTTGTAATCCTATCTCGATTCCTAATTTTAAATTAATTTGATTTTTGTATTTTTCTTGGTATTGTTTGAAATTTTCTACATAGTTTTCTACATCGATTGTCTTTAATGTGTTATTTTTTAATCCATCGTATATATCATAGTGTTCTGTAAAACATATTTCTTTTAATCCTAATTTGATAGCATTTTGAATATGTTCCTCCATCGTAGAAATTCCATCATGTGAAAATGTTGTATGTAAATGATAGTCTGTGTATATCATCATTTTTGCCTCCTTTTTTATTCTTCTACATTGTAATATAAATTATAATGATTAGCAATATAAAAACACAACAAATTTTAATCGAATTATGGTATTTTTTTATTCTATATAGTATAATTTCACCAGCAAAGGTAATGTATGCAGAATCTATCTATTCTTTATTTTTATTGCTCCTTCAAATACCTTCTGCCATTTTAATCGAACGAATTGGTAGTAGAAAAGCATTATTATTAGGCACTACCTTTGCAACCATTCAAATCGCCTTGATGATTTTTGCCAACCATTTTGTTATCTTAATTATGGCCTATTTCATGTCTGCTTTTGGAAATGCCATAAAAGACATTGCTAGAAATACCCTATTATATGACTCTACCAAAATGGGAAAAGAAAAAAACTCTTTTGGCAACATCAATGCAAGAGGTTCTTCTTTCAGTTATGCTTTAAGTACTATAACCTCTGTATTTACTGGTTATTTATTTGTCGTTAATCCCTATATTCCTCTTATTTTATCTACTTTTGTATCACTATTAGCTGTGATAATTGCTTATCGTTTTGAGGAAGTTGAAATAGAAACCAAAGAACCAACCACTTTATCAAAATCAATCAAAGATATGAAACAAGGCTTTCGATTTATCTTAAAATCAAAGAGATTACAAGCACTATTTCTTTTTATCTCTCTATTTGTTGGCGTTTTAATGATGATTTCTACCTATGAAAAAAGTTTAATGTCAGATTTACAAGTATCGCCACAATATTTTGGTATTATATTTGCATTTCTAACCCTTGTTCAATGTTTTTCGGTAAAATTTCAAGGTAAAATTCATAATACCTTTAAAAATAGGACATTAACATGTATCTCCGTCCCTATTTTTGTTTCTTTTATCCTAGTTGGTGTCGTTTGTACTATGCATTTGGACTTTGTCTTAACTTTCCTGATTGTAATGTTGGCGTTTTTTATTCATCATTTTTTTCGTGGTACTTACTGTGGTTTTGAAGAAAGATATGTTACAAATATTACGAATTCTAATACGAGAGCGAAAATCTTGTCTGTTAAAAATTTGATAAAAAATTTGGGCTAAATATTGATTAGCTTTTTAGGTGGTGTTCTACTAGAGTTTTATCCTACTAGTCAAGCTTATCTAATAATTGGCGTTGTTGGACTTGTTATTATTTTATGGGTGCTTGCTTTTATGAAAAAAAGAATTGGATTACGCCCAGAGGAATATGAGAAAGAAGATATTGAATATGTATAAAAAAACTAGCAACTAATTATTTCTAACTAGTTACCGCTCATAACAATTACTGGAACTTTCGTTCCTCCCACAGCAATCTTAATTGATTACTTTCTAATAATTCTATTCGTTTTTCTGGATTTTTATCCATGTTAAATTTTTGATAAAACTCCACTAACTTAAAATATTCATCTTTTTCACACGTAGGTAATACTTGCTTTTTTTCATCGTATTTTATTTCTCTATTGCCATACCAACATAAATATAATTTACTATCTCAATACCATTTTCAAAACACCATTGAATGCTTTGAGTCGTATCTCTCATTTGCTCTGATGTAGTTAAGAATGGAGCTCCAAAAATAATATTAGCTTCTGCTCCAAATCCAAACGATTTTATAAGATTAACTCTTTTGGTAAATTCTTCATTGTCTACATATTTGTTTAAGCATTTCTCTCTCACTTCTTTGTTAGAACTCTCTAATCCTAATTCAATTACAACTTTTTTATCTTCTAATTTTTGTTTTATTATTTCTAAAATTGAAGCATTTATAGTCAAATAATGCGTCTCAAACATTATTACTTTTACATTTATCTTTGATAATTCTTCAAGTAATATCATAATATTTTCCATTGGCATTTCTTGTGTATCTAAAACGCTTCCAAGGCTATTTAATAAAATTACATTTGGCATCTTTTCTAAATTATCAAATATTTCGTTCATAATTTCTGTTATATCTGTTTTTGTTAAATTTTCTTTTCTAGTCTTTCCATAATCACATATTATACAACTTCTATTTTTACTACATCTACATCCCTTACTAAAAAAACATATTTGTAATACTTTCCCATCAAAGAAAGTATCATATTTCTTATCAGTGAAACCTTATTTTTGCTTTTCTTCTATATGCATTTCTATTAATTCTTGATTTAAGAACTTCCTTTCTATTGGAAATGCTATGCTATCTAAAAAATCATTTTTATTGTTTTGGCTCATATCTTTATATCTCCTTTTTTAGATAAGACTCACAAAAAACATTCTGACAAATTCTAAAAAGCCATTATACTAGACCTTTTTCTAATACAATGACTTATTAATTGGAGCAGGTAGTGGGAATCGAACCCACGTCATTAGCTTGGAAGGCTAAGGTTCTACCATTGAACTACACCTGCATATAAAATTATAATTGTCAGGATAATTGGAGCAGGTAGTGGGAATCGAACCCACGTCATCAGCTTGGAAGGCTGAGGTTCTACCATTGAACTACACCTGCATTTTTCTCCTAACAATTATAAATTATAAATGTTTTTATTATTTTTGTCAATAGTTTTTTAAAAAATTTTAGTGGTATCTATTCTCTCTTTTAAAAAAATCATTGTCTTCTACTTTTGTTGGCTTTCCCCCATTCACTTTTAGTCGTGGTACATTTGGCAATCGTCCTTCTCTTTGTCTTCTTTTTCTTTCTTGTGTTTTTATATGAGTTTCAAATAATTTTGCCATTCTTAAGATATACTTATTTGCTAAATCTTTATCTTTCGGAATTAGCATAACTCTTCCCTTTTTACTTTTTGAATATGTCTTTATCTCCTGTATTAATTCTGGAGAAGAATTTTTCATAATTGCTGCTATCATACCATCATCAATAGCCATTTTAAACATAGATAAATCGTTAAATCCATTCCCCAAACAAACATATCCATAAGTAGGATTTAGAATTTTAGCCATTCGTTTTACCGCTTCTCCTTTATTAATATCTTTCTGTGCAATATCTAATCTGTAATTTTGATAATGCTTAACAGGAAATTCCGTAACATCTCTATCAGTCCAATATCCTAGACTTTTTACAAATTCTGCACTTTGTTTTATATTCTCAAAACTACCAGCTAACGTAATTTTAGTAATATCCTCCGTTTCCTGTATTTGCTGGTAAATATCATCACATAATATAATTCTTTTATTTTTCTTGTAATATTTTTTTACTTCCCCCTGTTTAGCAGCATAAATATTAAGACCATCTGTATATCGAATAAATTGCTGATTTCCTCCCTTATCTACGAAATCTTTTACAATTAATGCCACTCTTTCCTTATCTAATTGTTTTTTCATTAAAAATTCATGTTCTCTCGTAGAATAGATAACAGCTCCATTATCCCCAATCATAAATTCTGGCGTAATGTCTTGTTTTTTTTAATCGTCTTCTATATCACCCACAGTTCTTCCTGTAATCGGTACTATCATACCACCCATTGTTGTAATCAGATGAAATATATGATTTAATTGTTTGTCTTTTACATTAATTGTTCCATCTTTATCCGTAAATATGATAAACAACGGTCTTTTCATTTTTTCTTCTCCTTATAAACATGCTTTTATTAATCCCACAAATAATGGTGCTGGTTTATTCGGTCTAGATTTTAACTCTGGATGGAATTGTCCCGCTATAAAATATGGATGTTCTGGTATTTCTACCATTTCTACTAATAAGCCGTCTGGAGAAGTTCCTGAAATTTTTAGACCTGCTTCTTCTAGTCTTTGTCTGTATTCATTATTATATTCATAACGATGTCTGTGTCTTTCTGATATTTCCTTTTCTCCATAGATTTTGCTTGCCAATGTGCCTTCTTTGATAATACATGGATAAGCACCTAATCTCATCGTTCCGCCTTTTTTGTCAATGCCTTTTTGTTCCTCCATGATATGAATAATCGGATTTTTTGTATTTTCATCTAATTCGGCAGAATCCGCATCCTTTAATCCTAATACATTTCTTGCAAATTCCACTACTGCCATCTGCATTCCTAAACAAATTCCTAAAAATGGAATTTTGTTTTCTCTAACATATTTTATCGTTTCAATTTTTCCTTCAATTCCTCGATTTCCAAATCCTCCTGGAACCACAACACCATCGATATCTTTTAATTTCTTTTCTACATTTTCACTGGTTATGGTTTCTGAATCAATCAAATGAACTTTTACTTTTACATGATTCGCAAAACCTGCATGATACAAGCTCTCCATAACAGAAATATAAGAATCTTCTAATTTGACATATTTCCCAACAATAGCAATATGAATCACTTTATCTTCCGCAATACTTCTAATATTTTCAACCATCATTTCCCATTTGCTATTATCTGGTACATAATTCTCTAATTTTAAATGATTGCAAACTTCTCTTGCTAATCCTTCTTCTTCTAACATAAGTGGAACTGCATACAAATTGTCTGCCGTTTTATTTTGAATGACACTGGTCTTTCTGACATTACAAAATAGAGATAGTTTTTCACGGATACTATCTGGAATGTCAGTCTCTGTTCTACAAACTAATATGTTTGGCTTGATTCCAAAACTTTGTAATTCTTTTACAGAGTGTTGCGTTGGTTTCGATTTTATTTCATTGGAACCAGAAATGTATGGCAATAAAGTAACATGTATATAAATCACATCTTCTGGATTTTTCTCTAGCCCTACTTGACGAATTGCCTCAATAATAGATAGTCCTTCAATGTCTCCAACGGTTCCTCCTATTTCTGTAATAACAATATCGGTATCCATTTCTTCAAAACCATATATCTTTTCTTTGATTTCATTCGTAATATGCGGAATTACTTGAACCGTTTTTCCTAAGTAATCTCCTCTTCTCTCTTTTTCAATGACATTTTGATAAATTTTACCCATGGTAACACTTGAATTTTTGGTTAGGTTTTCATTGATAAATCTTTCGTAATGTCCTAAATCTAAGTCCGTTTCTGCCCCATCATCTGTAACAAAAACCTCTCCATGTTCATAGGGATTCATCGTTCCTGGATCTACGTTGATATAAGGGTCAAATTTTTGAATTGTAACCTT
The DNA here is from genome assembly GCA_948466095.1 of uncultured Clostridium sp. GTDB lineage: Bacteria > Bacillota > Clostridia > TANB77 > CAG-508 > CAG-269. The sequence continues at coordinate 12,191 of CAOJZE010000001.1, read as the reverse complement.
ATACCCTCTATTTTTTAATAATCTTCCTAAAGATGCTGCTGTAATTCCTTTTCCTAGTCCTGATACTACTCCACCTGTTACAAAAATATATTTTGTGTTCATCGCAAAAACTTCCTTTCTATTTTTCAATTGACAAGCTACTATTAGGTACGAATCTTTTGGGTAATTTCTTCTAAGTAAAATGAAAAAAAGATTAAAATTCGACCAAAATTGGTTTTTTTTTAATCTTTTCTTATTTTACCACTTCTTTTCTTAAAATACAAGTAATTTTGATAATTTTGATAATTTTATCACTCTACTTTGTTTCCTTAATTTTTGCTAGCAATATAACATGCTAAATCAACTAATTTATTAGAATATCCCCATTCATTATCATACCAAGCAACCAATTTCACAAAAGTGTCGGTAAGCATGATACCTGCTGTACTGTCGAAAATAGAAGTATGCGAATCTGTTGTAAAATCAGAAGAAACAACTGGGTCTGTTACATATTCAACAATTCCCTTCATTTCATTCTCAGATGCTTTTTTCATAGCCGCACAAATATCTTCATAAGTGGCTGGTTTTTCTAAATTACAAGTTAAATCAACAACAGAAACATCAACCGTTGGAACTCTAAATGCCATACCTGTTAATTTTCCATTTAATGCTGGAATAACTTTTCCAACCGCTTTTGCAGCACCTGTTGAAGAAGGTATAATATTAGCTGCTGCTGCTCTTCCACCTCTCCAATCTTTCTTAGAAGCTCCATCCACCGTCTTTTGAGTTGCTGTTGTAGCATGAACCGTTGTCATCAATCCATCTTTAATACCAAAATTGTCATTAATAACCTTAGCAAGTGGTGCTAAACAGTTCGTTGTACAAGATGCATTAGAAACAATATTCATACTTGGGTCATACTCTGTATGATTTACTCCCATGACAAACATTGGTGCATCCTTAGAAGGTGCACTAATAATAACCTTTTTAGCCCCTGCATCAATATGAGCTTGTGCTTTTTCAAGAGTTGTAAATACCCCTGAACACTCTAATACATAATCAACACCTAAATCTCCCCATGGAATATTATGAGGATCCATCTCATTAAACACTTTTATATCTTTTCCATTCACAGTTAAAGCATTATCTTTTCCTTCTACTGTTCCTTCAAACTTACCATGAACGGTATCATATTTTGTCATATACGCCATATAATCTGCTGTTATAAAAGGGTCATTAATAGCAACAACCTCTACTTCCTCTCTCTTTAAAGCTGCTTGGAAAGACAAATTTCCAATTCTTCCAAATCCATTAATTCCAATCTTTACTGACATAAAAATTCCTCCTTCTTTCGATGCTTTAGAAAAACACAATCAATTTAAATCTATATTTGTTTATTTGTTTTTAAGCATCTTTTTTCATTATATAGTATTACCCAAATTCTTTGAGTAAATCCATTTTATACCAAAAAACAATACTTTGCAAGTACTTTTTTACTTTTTTGATGGCAAGTTTTGAATAGATAATTAGAAAAATATCCAGTCGAATTTATTTTCAACTGGACACTTGATTAATCGTTCGTTCCTGTTCCATCAAAAGGTATAAACTTATTAACAACACTTTCTGGTTTTATTTCTTCTGCTCTAAACATCATAAAAGACGTATTTATTTTATTTTCTATTAATTGTTCTACCTCATCTTGTGAAGCATGTTCTGCCAACACCAATTCACTCACTAATATTTGTTTCGCATTATTTAACATCTTCTTTTCACCAGTAGATAATCCTTTTTCTTTTTGTTTAAAACTTAAGTTTCTTACTACATCAGCTATTTCATAAATATCTCCACTTTTCATTTTATCCATATTATCTCTATATCTCTTATTCCAGTTTTTATCCATTTGTGTTTCATCTTTCTCTAGTATCCCAATTACTTTATCTGCTGAACTTTTATCTATAATGTTTCTTACCCCTACTGTTTCTGCCTTCGCTGTTGGTATCATCACTTTTACCTCTCCAGGCATCTTCAATATGTAATAAGATTGTTTCTCTCCTAAAATATCTTTTTCCTCTATTGAATCTATTACCCCTGCTCCATGCATTGGGTATACAATTTTGTCTCCTACATTAAACATGTAAGCCAACTCCTTTCAGCATCTTTGATATATTCGGCGAAAAAAAGATAATAAAGCTATGTAAATATTCATGGTATTTAATAACTTTACTGGATTTTTTAACCATATTTATTATACAACAAAAAAAGGTAAAAGTCAAAGCCCTTACCTTAATTTTTTTATGTATATTTTACCTCTATCCCTTTATTCTCTAAGCATAAATTTTTTTTAATTTTTTTATTTCGATTTTTATTGATTGGTAGAGCCAAATCCTCCTATTCTTTCTCCTTGTGCCTCGTCGTTATCTACTATCAGGTACTTTTGGAAGACAGCTTGACCAATTGCCTCTCCTTTTTTAACTGTAATATCTTCTTCTTTGATATTATAAAAAGCAAACATGAAATGACCATCATTATCTAGATTTCCATAATAATCTTTATCAATCACTCCCACACTGTTAGCCATAATCAACCCTTTTTTCTTTGGATTAGAACTTCTGTTATACAACAACATAACCTCATCCTCTTGCATATACGCCTTTAATCCTGTTTTTACTAAAGTAGGGTTCATACCTTTTTTGAAGCTTGGTATCACTACATCTTCTGCTGCTTCAATATCATATCCAGCTGAATATTTTGTTTTTCTTACTGGTAAATTGATTTGTTTATCTTCAAATCCTTTTGCTATTTCAAATCCTCTTAATTTTTCCATTTTTTCCTCCTTGTTTTATGGGATATTCCCTTTCCATTTTTACTTATTTTTTCATAAAATATAGCAATTGTCAAGAGGGACAAGAGGGACAAGAGGGACGCAGTGGTAACGAATAAAAAATTTTTTCTTAGAAAATCAAAGGTTTTATTAATTATTTTTATCTCGTTTTTCGCAATCCAGTATTTTCAACACTTCTAGCGTTTGACTTTTTTGCTTAAAAGCACGAAAAGTCCCTATATTAGCGTATAAAGTAGGAGTAACTTTAGAAAACTCACATATAAATCCAAGTCTTTGTTTTAGACATTCCTCAAATTCTAGTTCTTGCTTAATTATCTTCATTTTTCGCACCATCCTTTCGTGTGGATGATTTTTATATTGTTTTTAAGCAACAAAAAAATCAACCAGATTTTATTTTCTGATTGATTTCTGTATCTTTCTGTTCTATAAAAAGTTCGAACAGAAACGTCGTTGGTGCCTTAGCGAAGGACGTATGCGAAAAACGCCTATCAAAAAAGCACCTTATTATCCGTTTCAAAATCAGTTATAGCAATAGTTTCAAAGAAGTGTATACCCATATCGGTGTTTTTTTGTCTATTACTATGTTTTTAATTTAACATAACTTTTTATATTTATCAATAGAAACTATTAAAATATTTCATATTTATATAATATTTCTAGTAATTTTGTTTCATTTTCTATAATTGATTTTTTAATATCTTCTACTGTTCCTGTTTCATAAACGAGTTTGCTAAATTCATCTTGAAAATTCGAAAAACTAGTTCTTATAGCTTGTTCTGTTTTAGGAGATATTACTTTTAGAATTTCAGTAACATTATTCTTACAACTTATATGTAACTTAGTATATTCTGCATATTTATCGCTATCAACAGTATTTCCTGACTTTAAATTATTGTCTACTAAAACAAATAAATCATTTTTAAATTCTTTTATATATTTTATACTATCAGGTAATATAAATGTTTGATACCAATATAAAGAATATTCTTTCTCTTTTTGACTTTTATTTAATTGTCTTTCTTCTTCTCTATATTTTTGGTCATTTTTAAATATATATATAACAAATATAAAATTTAATACAGCTATTAAAACTTCTAACATATTTGATATTATTTCAAGTTCTGTACGATTTATTATCCACAGAACAACTTGTCCTATTACTATACTTAGAATACAGGCAATTATTGGTGGTAAAATTTTATTGTTTTTATCCATATCTACCCTCCAAACACATCTACATTATTTAATGCTTCATCTATACCATCTTTAATGTTCATTCTTATTGATTCATTTTTAGTATTAAATTGATACTTTTCTTCAAACTTTTCTTTACCTAATTTTTTTACACTTTCTCCAAACATACCTAAAAAATAAGAAGAATTAAATGAAAAAACATCATTAGGAATTATTATTTCTATTTTTTCATTTTCATTTTCTATTTTCTCCAAATTAATTTTTTTCCTAATATCTTCACCATTAGTTCTTCCTGCAAGCACTTTTTTGCTTTCAATATAATCTTTCAAATCTATTTTATAAATCTCCATTTTAATCTCCTTTTTTCAACATTTCAGTTATATATTGTCTGTCTAAATAAAATTCCATTGATATTACAGTTCCTATAAATTTATTTTTTATAGCATATACATAGTTTGAGTCTGGTTTATGGTTTAAACTATTTTTATCATTAAATGCAATAATTGGCACTTTTCTTCCATCTTTATATTCTATCTCTTTTAAAGTATATGTTCCATCAAATAAAATATGACATCCACCTGATGTTATAGACATTATAGGTTTTTCTTCATTTATTTCAGCTCCTATTGCCATAAAACTCTCAATCAAATCAATTGTCCCTTTTCCTTTTGTATCTTGTTTATCTATTCTTTGTTTACTTACATTCTTTTGCAAAGCATATAATGTCCATAATACTTCTTCATTAAAATTTATACCAAAAAAGCTATGATGTTTTTTTGTATGTCGCTCTAACTGTTTTTTTGTATATTTAGTAGTATCTTCTGCTTTTAACCCCTCATATATACTATTACCAAAATTCATTAATACTAATCTACATTTACCATAATTTTTATCTTCTTCTGGTCTATCAAAATAACCTAGTGCGTGCCAAGATCCTAAATTTCCACTATACTTTATTGCATTATCAAATACCTCTCCAAACATTTTTCCAAACTTATTTTTTCCATCATCTGATAATGCATACCCTTGTGTGTGTAAACAGTTATTATAATATTCTACTAGCTTTTCGCACATATCAGATAATTCTAAATTAGATAAAGTTTCTAATGTTTCTGTATCTTTTGTAGATATATTTCTAATTCCTAAATGTTTTGGTAATCCTGTTATATTAAACATCTTTCTTGCTAATCTATCTTGAGGTGCTGTTCCACTTAATCCTATTTTTCTTGTCTTTGATAATTCAACAACAATTAAATCTGTAATTAGTGATGCACATAAACCTAATTCTTTACAATTATCATAATTAAAATAAATTTTTTTAATTTTCTTATTATTTCCACAATAAAAAATCTTTTTTAAAGTTAAAATTGTTTCTTCTGGATTTTTTATAAAACTAAAAACTTGTGGTATATCTATTATAACTCTATCTTCTTTACTTTTTCTTCTAACTTTTTTAATAAATTTTTCTTTTTTTAACAGTTCTACTATTTTAGTATTTCTTTTAGATTGAACTATTTTCGGTAAAAAGTTAATTGCTTTACTTTTACACTTTTTCTTTTTATTATATCTATGCCTTTGCCTCATTACTTTTTCTAATTTATGCTTTAAATAATTCTTCCTTCGTAATTTCTTTTTAGTTTTTCTATTTATCATCCTTTTACCCTTTTATTTATTATATTAATCTTATATTGAATATACTGTTACATATTTTATCACAAATTATTAATATTACAAATACTAATAATTCGTAGAATTATAACCAATTTTATCCCGTTAATAAAACTCTATTCAAATTTCTTTTTTCTTCAAACTTCTCTTATTTTCTTTTTCTAATTGTTTTAAACTCTTTTTAGGTGTAGGCAATTCTTCTGGCATAGTTCCGTCCTGCCTGTTTAATTGCTTTTCTAACTATTTTCCCAATTTTATTATGAGTATCACAAGCTTTCTTTTCAGTATCAACTTTATCTCTTTTTAATCTTGATTCTGTTTGTGTAATGCGAAATAAATTAGCTGCAAGTTCTTCACTTCCCATATTATCTAAAATATCTTCTCTATATCTTAATCCTTTTCTTTTGGCAATATCATCAGCCGTTTCTCCATTGTATAGACCTTTATATCCAGCATTATGAAATTTATCAAAATTCTTAACTCCTGCATTTTTAGCTGTTTGATTAAGTGAATAATTACCTTTTCTAGTTAAGTTTCTTTGATAAAATCTCTTTTCATCTTCTGTTAATGAACTATATTCCTTTTCACTAATTTCTTGTTTTCTAGTTTGAATTGCAAAATATGTTTGTGCAAGAGCTACAATTTTTAATCTTGGATTTGCATTTTGAGCTATAAGATAGCAAGCATATCTTGTTAATTTATAATCTTTTTGTTCTCTTTTTGCACCAGAACCTATTTCAACCATTTTGTTGTCAACAACGAAATGGTCAATGTCAGTTATTTCAGAGTTTTGACAAGCTATCTTTGCTTTTTCAATTACTGCATCAAAATATCTCCAATCTTTATAACTTAAAACTTTCATCAATTCTCTTGCATGCCAAAATTCAATTCCATTTTCGTCAATATGTTTTATATCTTCAAAAGTTTTATTATTATAACTTTCTTTGTTATCTAATTGTTTCATTTATCAACATCTCCTTTCTTTGCTATACTTATTTTCTTGTTTTTAGTTTATAACACTATAATGAACTTGTACTATATCTTCCTGTTCTCTTATAATTTTTTCAAGTTTTAGTTTGTTTTCAAAATAATTACCTTTAAATAGTGGTATTCCTTTATTTAATACAAATGGATTATAATTTAAAATAATATTATCTACTATTCCTTTTTCCATAAAAGAATTATTTATAGTTGCACCACCAGAAATGAATAATTTTTCGTATTTCATTTTTTCACATACTTTTAAACAATCTTCTATCGAACTGCAATATGTAATATTTGAACATTGTTTTTTCTTATTACTTGTTTCACTTAGAATAATTATATTTATGTCTTTTAAGTCATTTAAATAGTCTTCTCCCCAAGATACTATATTTTCCCAAGTTTTTCTGCCCCATATCAGTACATCATATTCCTTTAAAAATTCCAACATTATCTCCCAACCTCTGTAAGATAGAAAGTCCTCATTTCCATGTTCTGTTGCAATTAATCCATTAATAGAACATGCCATTTCAACTGTTATTTTTCTCATCATCTTCTCCTTTATATTGATTTTTATAAATCATCTTCTTCTATTAGAGGAATTATATCTATTGCTGGTTCTTCATAAGGATGAACTTCTCTTAATCTTTTTAGTACCCTTTTAACTATACTAACATCACATCTTACTTCTAATTTTTCTTCTTCTACAAATTCTAATTTATTTTTTTGTCCAATATATGGATTAGCATCATCTAAAGGTTTAAAAGTTCCTATACACTTTGTAGATATAGTACAATCTGTATAATTTCCTATAATTCCTGCTCCTTCATCACAAATAGCACTTCTAACTTCTTTGCTATTTTCAACTGGTACAGTTACAATAATTTTTACTTTTTTAACATCAAATTTCATCTTTCTCTCCTATATTTCATATTTTTTTAATCGTTCTATATATGTTTTTATACTATCATCATTTATATCTTCTGGATTTAATTTACAATGTTCCATTATTTGTTTTTCTATACCTAAAGAACATTCTATTAAATGATTTGCTTTTTCTTCATTAGACCATACAGATAATGGTTTATCTGTATATCTAACTTTTGCATCTTCTAATCTTTCTTTTATTTCTACTACTCCATTTGGTGCTACTCTCTGGTCGCAATAGGCACAAATTTTCCTTTCATAAGAATTTGATTTTAATGTTTCTTCATTCTTTCTTGACCTTTTTCCATCTAATATAACAATTTCTTTTTCAGTTAATCCCTCTTGTTTTCCAATTTCTAAATTGATTTCATGGTCATTAGTTCCATATTTTTCAAAATATTTTTTTCTTATTTTTATAAATTCTTCATCTTTTGAAAAGTCTTCTGGTATTTTTACCATATTTCCCATGTCATGCAATAGACTTACTCTAATAATTGATTCTTTATCTATTTTTGGTCCATTCCAGTTATCTATTATTAAATTACTACATGCAGCAACTCTTAACATATGCATTTGTAAATTTTCTGGTAAATGGTATTTATTATAAATATCTATAATATTCATTTTTCTCTAATTTCCTTTCATTATTTTACTAATTTATGTTGTTCCATTGACCATGCAGGTGTACAAGACATAGATATCTTACAATATTCAGTATCATAATAATATTTTTCATTAGGCTCTATTAAAATAGAATCTCCTTCTGAAAATTTAATTTTTTCATTTTCAAAATTTAATGTTCCACTTCCTTCAATAACATATATTAGTTCTTTACTTATAAGATTTATACCATACCCTTCATCAGGATATCTTCCACTAATTATTGCTATACCTAAATCTATATCTTTATCCATAAATGAATATTCTAAAGTCTTACACTTACCACTATTTTTGCCTTTTAAAGCATCATTATATTTTATTACTTTCATTTTTATCGACTCCTTTTATTTTAAATAATTACTAACAATCTATAATTCTAAAATCATATCATCTTCTGCTGATATTATCTCTATACCATACTTTCTACTTAGTTCATTAGCAATGCTAACAGTGTTACTATTTAAGATATTACAATTAAAATGAGTTAGAATTACTTTACTAGGCTTTATCACTTTTATAAATTCTTCTACATTAGCTATATCTAAATGTTTAGGCTTTGGTTTATCTTGTATATAATATGGTACATTTATTATTAAAATATCACAGCCTTTATAAGAATTTAAAAGTTCTGGAAAATATGCTGTATCAGTTACTAATCCTATAATATGATTTTTAGTTTTTATCTTAAATCCATAATTTTCAACACCATGTTTATGTTCTATTGATGATGTAATTTCTATGTTTTTTATTGTATAGTTACTATTCGGTTTTATAATTTCTAAATGCTTGGGAAACTCTTTTACATATGGAAATAATACTCTTTCCTCTATTGCTTGATTTGGTAATAATAGACTTCCTTGTTTTTCTTCTCCTCCATTTGTCATAAGCTCCACAAATATATTCAAATCATTTGAATGGTCTATATGTATATGAGATAAGATTATTCCATCAATTTTATCTTCATAATTGTTTATATATTTATAAAATGTATTTGGTCCTGGATCTATAATTATATTTGTACTGTCTACACTAAAATATAATCCACCTGATGACCTAATTTTCTTAAAAAATATATCTTTATTTCCTGTTGTTCCAAAAAAATGTATAAAATCTTTTGACATCATTTTTCTCCTTACAAATCTCTATTTTACTTATTTATATCATAAAATCAGTATAAAAACAATTATTTTCAGAAATTAATGAAAAGAAGTTGTTACTTGTATATTATCTGCTTAAATTTCTATCCTTTTTCTTTGTTTTAGTAACATCATCTTGTCCATTTTTCATTTGCATTTCAATTTTTATAACTTCTTTAACCTTTGGTGTATCTTCTAAAATATAATTTGCTGTTTTTAAATTTTTTCTATACTTATTTAGCATTGTAGTGCATTCATTTCGCTTTTCTTTATATTCTTCCATTAAGTTATCATCTTTGCAATTTCTTAGCTTATTTCTGTATTTTTGTCTTAAATTAGTAACACTCTCAATATTTTTTTCAGTTTGTGAAATATAACTTTTTACATCTTCTGTTGTTTTTAGTTTTGCTGTTACTATAAGTCTAATTTCATTAGAATATCGTTCCATTTTTCTTACTTCTTGTTTCATTTCTGGAGATAGTGGTTGAAAGTTTTCCCTTTTGGATAGCAGTCCTAATAAGTGAAATAGAAGTAGAAATAGTACATCAATTCCACTCATTTTACTAATATCTTTGAATTTACCCTTATATTTATAAAATTTATATTTTTGTTTTTTCTTTTTAAGGTGTATAAATTCCATATATCTATTTTGATAATAATAAGGATTATGCTCAACTTTATTTGCAATATTCTTTGGCAAATATTGTTCTCCTAAATGATACATTCTGACTGCTTTTTTATCATTTATTGAACGAATTGTTGGATATTTCCTATTATAATCATCATTTATTATATAACCTTTTTTTAGCATTATCTTTTTAAACTGCCCGTAATTTATACACATTTCCATCGTTTCATCAATAGCTTGTCTTATTACATTATACTTTGTTGGCTCTCCTCGTTTTTCTGCAAAATATATACTTCTTGGTGTTTTTCCTGTCGGCTTTTCAATAACTGTTAGACCATATTCTCTGCATAGATTATCTGATAACTCTCTAAAATGATAATATGCACCTTTGTTGCAGTCAAACTTTTTACCTGTAAACATATTAACTGAATTTACCACAAAATGATTATGGTATGTGCCTGTATTAAAATGTGTAGCAACTACTACTTGGTGTTCGCTCCACATTTTTTCAGCAAGTTCTATTCCAATTTTATGTGCTAATTCTGGCGATACTTCTCCTGTTTTAAAACTTTGATATGCGTGATATGCAACATTTCCTGTGGTCTTATCAAATCTATTTTGTACTGTTACCATTTCTTCATAGGCTGTTTGTGCATTACAATTTACTCCTGTTACATACATAGTTTTTTCATCTTTATCTATAGTTTTCTCATCATCTTCTGCATATTTTAATACTTGTTTTAAATCTGAAAATGTTGTCTTTTCTGGATTTTTCGCATAGCTTATTACTCGAGATATACTATCTTTAATTGCCCATATTTTCGTTGTTGCCACCCACATCATCTCCATCATTTTTGTAATTGTAAATGTCTAAAAAGTCACTTTGCATTTTTGTTATTTTCTCTTTTATTTCTTCATCACTCATATAAGAAAACTCATTTTTTAATTCAACAATTCCATTATAAATTTTACGAAGTTCTTCATCTGGTATTGAATAAATTTCTTTTTGTAATCCTGCTTTTCTTAAATAAGACGACAAATTTAAGTTACTCTTTTTAGCATTCCTTTGTAGTTTTTTCTTTTCATTTTCACTCACTCTAACATTAATTCCTATTGTTCTATTTCTCATAATTTTTCACTTCCTTTTTGATAAATTTTCGATCCATTTTTTATAAAAACTTTCTTAAAAATTTTTAAGTTCTTATACACTTTTCAATCTATTTTTTAACTTTTCCATTTCATAAGGTAGGGGTTATAGGGGAAGATTTTTCCCCTTTCAGCGTAAGCTGTCGGTTTTGTGGCAATACAAAACCTATGCTCGCTACACTTATAGACATTAAATATGGCAATACATTTGTCTGTTTGCTCCTACCTGTGATTTGTTATACATATATTAGTTCTTTTAATATAATTTCTTCTGATGTGTTTCTAAAATTATTCATCATACTTACCCAATAAAGTTGGTCTTTATTTTTCATTTCTTCTGTTAGATTATTTTGCTTTTTTAATTGTTCAATTGTAATATCAATTCTCCCTTGTGCTGTTTCTTGAATCTCCTTTAAATGTTTATTCAAAGTTCCATTCATAAACATTATTGTATATTCTGCTTTTTTGTTTTCTTTTAGAAATTTTAATCTCATTCTTCCATATTTGTTTAGCATAATTTTTTCTTTTTCTAATACTAAATTTGGCATATAGTAATCTCCAACTTTTGTATATTCAATTCCATATTTATTCTCAATTTTGTTTTCTTTTAATTCTTTATTTTCCATTTTCAATTCCTCCATTTATTAAATTTTAACTAACTTTTTCTCGTTCCTTTACTCTAATTGCTCCAACAATTCTATTTACTTTTTTCTGTGGATACTTTTTATCATCTGTTATTAGTTCAACTAATTTAAAAAGTTTTTCTCCATTATCATTTGTTTCATCTATTGTTAGATATTTTTTTCTGGTAACCTTTCTTTGGCTCATCTAGTCTTGCTACTTCATAATAAGATACTTCGTAATAGTCATTTAATCTTTCAATATATTCTTGTAATTCTTGCTTGTCCATCATAACCGTTGTTCTAACTTCCTTATCTTTTTCATCTGCAATAGTCATATCAAACATTCCATTTTGCATTAACTTATATATCTGGTTAATAAATGTTTTTCTTAATTTCAAATTAACTAG